>JANYGM010000269.1 GCA_025362415.1 bacterium | reverse complement strand
TTAATCAAAATATAGGTGCTTGGAATACGGCAAACGTTACAGATATGTACAGTATTCCAACCGCTTATATCACCGTTGAAAGAAGAAGCCCCAAGAAACATAGCCTCCATACTTATTACACTTGAGGTATTCCAAGCACCTATATTTTGATTAAAAGAAGACGCATCAATAAACATAGCACCCATACTTGTTACACTTGCCGTATTCCAACTGCCTATATTCTGATTAAAAACAGGAGTGTTCCTAAACATATTGCTCATATTTATAACGTTTGAAGTATTCCAATTGCTTATATTACCATTGAAAGCAGTGGCATAGTCAAACATATGACTCATATCAACAACACTTGAGGTATTCCAAGCACTTAAATTTTGATTAAAAGAACTGGCCTCCCAAAACATACGGTACATATTTGTTACCCTTGACGTATTCCAGTTGCTTATATTACCATTGAAAGCAGTGCAATACGCAAACATCCTATTCATATCTGTTACACGACTCAAATCAGGTGCATCATTGGCATTATAAGTTAGGTTTGCGCAGTATTCAAAAGCATTACCCATAGATGTCCAAGCAATAGTACCCCACTGTTCTATAGTACGGAGTTTCATTGCTTGATTAGAATAGTTATACATTATAAAACGAGGGAATACACCTATAATAGCTACACTATAAGTATTGCCATTAGTAAGTCCGTAAATAGTATAATCTCCTGTAAGCCCAGAAGCAGTACCATTGCCCACGCCTGGATTGGTAAGATTAGTCCAAGTAACAGTGTAATTATAAGTAAGATTATTGTCAGTTGGTATGGTAATACCAGTATTTGTGGTCATCCAAGTAGTAATAAATGGACGTTGCAAAATTGATGTAACAGCGAAATTATAGCTTTGTGTATTACTGCAAAATCCTTGTGTAGCTGTAACCATATAAATAGTAGAAACAGCTGTAGTAGTTGGTGTACCAGATATTAGACCTGTAGCACTATTGATAGATAAGCCCGTAGGTAAAGTAGGACTTACTGAATAGATAAGTATTGCGGTATTTCCTGTTGCGCCTGCATTGAAGCTATAACTAATACCCACAGCACCATCATAAATACTTGTATTTACAAAAGTTATAGAAGGACAATTAGAAGGCGAGACAATAAGAATACTATATGCTTTTACTTGCGTACAACCATTGCCACTACTTACCTGAACAGTAAAATTATTTGTTCCACTACTTATTGGTATACCTGATATAATGCCTGTACCTGATGCAAGAGAAAGCCCAAGAGGTAAAGAACCAGCACTAATTGACCAAACAACCGCACCAGTAAGTCCAGTTTGAATGACCGTTTGTGCATAATTCGTGCCAGCCGTACCACCTGCAAGCGTAGCAGGGGAGATAGTAATGATAGGACAAGACCACGTAACAATATCAATGGAATATTCCATTGTTTGCGGACAACTACCGCCTGTAACTTCTACCATAAACTTAAACAAACCTACTGCGCTTGGCGTACCCGCAATAACGCCTGTACTTGTGTTAAGCATAAGCCCAGCAGGCAATGTACCCAACGTGACCGTCCATACAGGTGTACCAGTAAGCCCTGTTTGGGTAAGTTGTTGGCTATAAGGTATGGTAAGTGTGCCATTTGCTACACTTACAGGCATCACACGCACAGGACATTGAGAAAGTTTAACTACAAAAACTTGAGCTTGATTGGGTGTTGTAGTAGTAAAATTAGAAATACCAGCATTTGGATTTAAATCTGCTGTACCAGTAAAATTTCCAATAACCACCACATTATTGGAGGCATCTAAAGCAATACCGTAACCTGTGGCATCATCATCTGTGCCTACTGCTTTATTTCCTATAGACTTTGCCCAAACAAAAGCACCATTTGCATCTAATTTGCTAACAAAAGTATTTATATTAAACCAGTCACCTGTATAAAGTTTGTAAGTGCTTGTTGGACTAGGGTCAAAATCTGCTTCTGTATCAAATTCTCCAGTTGTATAAACATTACCTGCAACATCTACAGTTAGTGCACTAACAACTACTGTACCAAGGGATTCTATACTTTTTTCCCAAATATTAGCACCACTACTATTCAATTTGTAAATGTTACGAGCTGCTACATAAACATTACTAGAAGCATCTAGAGCTAGTGAACTAGGATTTGCATAATTACTTAATACTTTTGCCCAAACAAAATTACCACTTGCATCTAATTTACTGACAAAAGTGTTAACATCATACGTTCCACCTGCTGCAGTCAAATTAAAAACACCAGCATTGGGGTCAAAATCAGCCGTACCCGTAAAAGCACCACTTGTATAAACATTTCCAGTAGCATCTACGGCAATAGAAGCACTTTGGTCGTCACCCAAACCACCAAGTTTTTTTGCCCAGACAAAATTCCCTGCACTATTTAATTTACTTACAAAAACATCATTACTAGATGTTGTATTAGCATTAGAAGTAAGATAAAAAGTACCTGCACCTGGGTCAAAATCAGCCATTTGGTCAAAAATACCACTTGTATAAACATTACCCACAGCATCTAGTGCAATAGAATATGCTCTATCATAGCCAGAGCCGCCCATATTTCTTGCCCAAATAAAATTTCCGTTAGTATCCAATTTAAGAATAAATGCATCTTCTACACTCATTGATGAACTTAAACTATATACACCTGCACCAGGGTTAAAGTCTACATTGATACCTCCAAAAAAACCTGAAACATAAACATTCCCACTCGCATCTACCTTGATAGCTTCACCTACATTTTCAAGTATAGCACCCATATTAGGAATAGGTGTTATCATTTTCACCCATAGGAAATTACCAGAGGCATCTACTTTGCTTATGAACATATCTATAAATGGGGAAGTCATATTGAAAACGCCTACACCAGGGTCAAAATCTACTGTACTAGTAAAAAAACCCGTAGTATATACATTTCCACTAGCATCAGTAGCAACAGATTTACTACTGCTAAAACCTCCACCACTACCTACCATTGTTTTCGCCCAAGTAAGGTTTTGCGCTTGTGTTTGTGTTGCGTATATGCTTAATAGACACAAGAAAAGAAGTTGTAAAATTTTGGTTTTCATTGTTGGTTGTCGTTTACATTTTATGTAAAATATTTGATACAAAAATAAGGAAAATAAAATTACTAACCTAACACCATTGAGAATCCGCTGGGTTCTATTGAGAATTCGCTAGATTTTGTTGAGAATTCACCAAAAATCTCTGAAAATTGGATTTTTTTGGCTTGAGATAAAACGTAAACTTACGGCTAATTTAGTTGTTATTTCGCATATATATAAATAATAATTTATTATTGAAAATTTCCCCACTAGGCTGCACACACTTTTCGTGATTTATTTTTTCTATAAAAAATATGCAATTCTGCTGGGACTTGAATACAATATTGCTCATACTGATTCTTTTAGTATTGCTAAATAAAGACTTTTTAAACTTATCCCTATAAATCTTAGTAACACTAATCTTGCAAAATAAAAATCAAAGTTTTTTTTATTTTTAGAGAAATAATTTTAACTTTGCAAAAGCAATCCAGACAATTCAGAACGGTCTTCTCATCAGACCGTTCTTTTTTGTCGTTTATTGCGTAAAAATCAATTTTTTATTAAATTTTAGGTATATAATTTCAGGTAAAATGAGTCAAATTTCGTATTATACCAAAGAAGGTTTAGAAAAACTAAAAGCAGAACTTCAAGACCTCAAAACTAAAGGACGTACAGATATTGCAAAGCAAATAGCAGAAGCTCGTGATAAGGGCGACCTTTCAGAAAACGCAGAATATGATGCCGCAAAAGATGCACAAGGACATTTGGAGCTTAAAATAGCTAAATTAGAAGGCACACTTGGCAATGCTCGTCTGGTTGATGAGTCCACAATAGATACTTCAAAAGTAGCTATTTTGGCTACTGTAAAACTCAAAAATAAAAAAACAAAAACAGACGTAAGTTATACACTTGTTGCTGAAGAAGAAGCAAACCTAAAAGAAGGCAAAATCTCCGTTAGTTCACCTATTGGAAAGGGACTTTTGGGCAAAAAAATTGGTGATACTGTACAAATCACTGTTCCTGCAGGCATTTTGGAGTTTAAAATACTTGATATAACACGCTCTTAGTGAAATAGTGTTTTTTAGTGTGTAGTGGAATAGTGTGTAGTGGAATAGTTAATTTGTTATTTTTTTCGTAATCCTTGATAAACCAAAGGGCTATAAAAAACAATCATACTGTTATAAATATCTCGCTCCGCTGGAGCGGAATACAAAATACACTTAATTTTCTATAAATATGCTACCCCGCTGGGGCTGAATACAATTTATCAATGTCGTTATCTAAGTGTGTAGTGGAATACATTTCTCACAACAAAAAACACTATTTCACTACTCACTACTCACTATTTCACTACTTTACTACTCACTATTTCACTACTCACTACTTCACTACTCACTATTTCACTAAAAAAAGATGACTATTTTCTCTAAAATCATTGCAGGCGACATTCCTTGCTACAAAATAGCAGAAGATGAGCATTATTTTGCGTTTTTGGATATTGCGCCCAGCGCAAAAGGACATACATTAGTCGTCCCTAAAATAGAAGTTGATTATATTTTTGATTTAGAAGATACACTTTTGGCAGGAATGCATATTTTTGCTAAAAAAGTAGCAAAAGCAATAGAAAAAACTGTTACTTGTCAGCGTATTGGCGTGGCTATTATTGGCTTAGAAGTACCTCACGCACATATTCATCTTATCCCCATAAACACTATGGCGGATATGGATTTTAGGAAAAAAATTACTATTTCAAAGGAAGAACTCCAAGAAATAGCAGAAAAAATTAGAGAAAATTTTGTGTAAGTATTTGATTTCCAAATAACTCACAACTCACAACTCACAACTCATAACTCACAACTCAATTTATGTTATTAGATTTTGAACAACCCATTGCAGAACTTGAAAATAAACTTGCACAAATGCGTCAGATTGCCACAGATAGTAACTCTGATTTGAGTGAGGCAATACAATCTTTTGAGCAAAAAATTCTTGACCTCAAAAAAGAAACTTTCCAAAATCTTACTGCGTGGCAACGTGTGCAACTATCTCGTCACCCAGAACGTCCTTATAGCCTAGATTATATAGAAAATATTTGTGAGGAATTTAGAGAACTACACGGAGACCGTACCGTTGCTGACGACAAGGCTATGATTGGCGGTTTTGGCAAAATAGCAGAACAAACTTATATGTTTATTGGTCAGCAAAAAGGTAGAAATACCAAACAACGCCAGTACCGTAATTTTGGTATGCCCAATCCCGAAGGTTACCGTAAAGCTATGAGAATGATGAAGTTAGCAGAAAAATTTGGCAAGCCTATTGTTTGTTTTATTGATACACCTGGTGCATTTCCTGGCATTGAAGCAGAAGAGCGTGGGCAAGGTGAGGCAATAGCTAAAAATTTGCGTGAAATGTTTATGTTGCGTGTGCCTGTGATTTGCATTATTATTGGTGAAGGAGCATCTGGAGGCGCATTAGGAATAGGTATTGGCGACAAAGTTTTGATGCTTGAAAATACTTGGTACTCTGTTATTTCTCCAGAATCTTGTTCTACTATTTTGTGGAGAAGTAGAGATTATAAAGAGCAAGCCGCTGAATCTCTGAAACTTACAGCAACAGATATGCTAGGAAACAAGCTAATTGATGGCATTATTGAAGAGCCACTTGGAGGTGCGCACAACAATCCTTCTAAAATCTTTGCAACTGTTAAGAAAACTATTGTAGATACGTTCAAAAAATTAGATAAAATAGATGCCGACAAACGCATTGAGCAAAGAATTGAGAAATTTTGTGCTATGGGCGTGGTAAATAAGTAGTTTTTTTGAATGGGCGTTTAACTTTAACTTTCCAAAAGTTTGAAACTTTTGGAAAGTTTGCCAACATAATTCGTAATTGAAAATAAATGAGCCGTTTAGAAAATCTTTTAGAAATGCTTTCTAATGATAAAGAAGATGCTTTTTTAATTTATGCCATAGCCACAGAATACAAAGCAATAGGTGAAAATATGCTTGCTTTGACGTATTATGAAAGATTGCTCAATGATTTTGAAGATTACGCAGGTACTTACTATCATCTTGCTGACCTTTACGAGAGTTTGGGAGAAACAGAAAAAGCCACGAAAACTTACGAAAAAGGTATTTTTATCTTAGAAAAAAATAAAAATACCAAACTTTTATTAGAATTAAAGTCTGCCTACCAGAATTTTTTATTGTAAAATTATAGAAAAATGATGTTATGTGTTTTGTATTCACTCACAACTCACAACTCACAACTCACAACTGTTAATGAAATATATTATTAGTTTCGTAATTCGTTATATACCACGCAAATACCTACAACTTGTGAGCGGTTTTGCTTTGAAAGTATTGGGTATTTTTTATAGTGGAAACAACGTAGAATGCCCTATTTCGGGGAAAACCTACCGCAAATTTTTGCCTTATGGGCGCATCAATGCACGAGAAAATGCACTTTGTCCTTCCTCACAATCTTTGGAACGCCACCGTTTGATGTGGCTTTATTTGAAAGAAAAAACGGATTTTTTTACTGCAAAACATCATTTGTTGCATATTGCGCCAGAAAATTGCTTTATAGATATTTTTGAGAAAATGCCAAATCTTACTTATATTACCGCAGATTTGGACTCGCCACTAGCAAAAGTCAAAATGGACGTACATCAAATTCCTTTCCCTGATAATCATTTTGATATTGTCTTCTGTAATCACGTTATGGAACACGTAGAAGATGATATCAAGGCTATGAGTGAGATTTTTAGAGTGCTTTCTCCTAATGGTTGGGCTATTATTCAGTCACCTGTGGATAATAGTAAAGCTATTACTTATGAAGATAAAAGCATTACTTCTGCAAGTGAAAGAGAAAAAGCATTTGGACAAGCAGACCACGTAAGAGTTTTTGGAAATGATTATGCAAAAAGATTAGAAAAAGCGGGTTTTACAGTAGTAGAAGACCGTTTTGTGATGGAGATGCCACCAGAAAAAATAAAAAGATATGCACTTCCAGCAAACGAAATTATTTATCTTTGCAAAAAAATATAGCCCCTAAATCCCAAAAAAGTAGCCCCTAAATCCCCAAAGGGGACTTTAAATACAGAAGTACATAAAATTGTGACTTTAAAAAATTGTGGCTTAAAAATTGTATTAAAGGAAAAGAAAAAACAAAACAAAATAATGAATAAAAAAATTACCTTTCTGATGTTTCTAATGCTTTTTGGAGCAATTATGACAACAAATTTGCTGGCGCAATCTGTCAAAGAATTTAAGAAAAGACACGAACAAGCTAAATCATATCTAAGAGAAGGCAACTACAGCCCTGCAAAAGCACTTTTTCTTGAACTTCAAAAACCACACAAAAATAATCATTTTGTAGAAAATAGTTATTATTTTTATGGTTTGACCTCTTTCAAAGATAAAAATTTTCCTGATGCAGAAAAATCTCTGAATAATTTGCTTACACAATTCCCTGATTATCAAAAGAAAGATGAAGTTTTTTATCTTTTAGCTAATATTTCCTTTGAGAAAAAAGAAGATAATATTGCTTTTGATTTTTTGGATAAAATGAAAGATATTGAACTTTCCAATGAGGCAAGTGAAATGAAAGGGTTTTATATGATAAAAAGAGACCTAAAAACACTCAAAAACATCAATGCCGTTTATCCAAACGACAAAATGACTGCTCAAGTTTTGATAGATAAACTTGCAAAAGAGGCAGAAAGTATCAAAGATATTGATTATATGAACGAACTCATAGAAAAATACAACATTGATAAACCTTCTAAAACTCGTTTTGAACGCTCTGAAAAAATCAACAAAATAACCAACAAAAAGCGTGATACATTGCACATTGGCGTATTTTTACCTTTTGATTTGAAAAGAACAGCTACTAAAAAAGGTGAAAAAGACGACCTTTCTAATACTTCTCTTAATATGTACCAAGCTATGCGCATAGCCAAACGCCACCTTGATACGACAGGTGTTTTCACGAAAATAATTGCGTATGATATACGTCATAACCCTGATACACTGACATATATGCACAAAAAAGGTGAATTTAATAGAATTGATGTGTTTGTAGGTCCTATTTTTGATGATGATTTTGAGCGTGCTTTGGAAATTGCCAAAGAAAAAGACATCTTGATTATCAATCCAATGCGTATGAATGAAAAATATTTAGAATATAAAAAAGCCTATTTTTTTACTTCTACATCTACTACACAAGGCATACAATCAGGTGAATATGCGGCAAAAGCCTTTAAACTAAATAATGGTATTATTTTTTATAGTGATACACCAGAAGATAACACACTCGTGAATAACCACAAACAAGGGGTAGAAAACCAAAAAGGAAAGATTATTGCAATGCAAAAAATAGGACTTTCTAGCATAGCAAATATTCAAAAAGTGCTTGCAGCAACAGATAGCACTACTTTGGGTTACGTTTTTGTGTCTAGTGCAAGTCAAGCAGTCGCAGAGGAAGTGCTAAAACAAATGGCAGAATTATATCCAAAAGTGCCTGTGATTGTGCCTGCTTTATGGAAAAATTTTCAGTCTTTGAGTTCTGAAAAACTCTCACGCAAGAATTTGTATTTTATGCAGCCAGATTACGTAAATTTGAGCAAAGATGGCGGAAGATTTAAAAAAGCCTTTAATTTACAAATTTATAAAATTCGTGCAGAGGTAAATATGCTTACGCCTTCCATTTATGCGTATTATGCGTATGATATTATGCGTTCATTTGTGCCTTTGTTGTATAAAAATGGGCTTTCTGATTTTGAGAAAGAACTAGAAAATGCACCAGAAATGAAAAATACTTTTAGAGGTTTATATTATCCAAAAGGGAAAAATGATAACCAATATTTACCTATTATGAAGTACGGAGGAGAAGGAACACTTATTTTAGCTAATCCGCTCAAATAAGTACGAAAGAAGAAGTACGAGTTTAAAACTTCATCTATTATAAAATAACCTATCAAAAGCAACTAGCTAATGATAGGTTATTTTTATTTGATCCCAAAACTTTATTTAATCACTTCTATTTCTACTATTCCCTTTTGTAATAATTGGGTTGAGGTAGAAAAACTATCGTGCATACCAACACGCCAGACATTATCTTCATAAATAAAAGATAAAAAATCATATAAATGACTTGTCCTTTCATCACCATCAAATTTAATTGAAATACTATCACCTTCAAAAGCAATATAATCAAAATCAAAACAATTTTTATCTTTTTGATTAAGGTTTTCCAACACTATTTCATTTGTAAGTGTGTTATTTAGTTGATGACTTGGCATATTCAATATTCCTTCCATCATAGGCTCAAAACGGTGCGAAAACCTTGACAAAAACCAAATATATTGATTAGTTTTGTCAGGTTTTAGATTTTTATTTCTACGGCTATTTTTGTTATGAATGACTTTTGTTTCAGTAATACACGTACAAAATTTGAGATTTTTACCTAATTCACACATTGCATATTTGTATTTTTTAACCACTAAGAACATTAAGAATACACACTAAGTAGGCACAAGTAATACAAAATTAGAAGTTTATTTGCAATACAATTCATTACACAAAAACGTGTTTTTCAGCGTGATAAGAAGAACGTACCAATGCGCCTGACTCAACATATTTCAAACCACGTTTTACTCCCTCCTCTTTTAGTTGTGCAAATACGTCAGGATGTACATATTCTGCTATTTCAAGGTGCATTTTGGTTGGTTGCAGGTATTGCCCAAGCGTCAAGATGTCCAAACCATTTTCCACAAGGTCATCAATAGCTTTATATACTTCGTCAATAGTTTCTCCAAGTCCTAGCATAATACCAGATTTGGTACGTTTTCCGTATGCTTTTGTGAGTTTTATTTGTTCCAAACTTCGTTCATATTTTGCCTGTGGGCGCACACGTCTATAAAGGCGTTCAACGGTTTCCATATTATGAGAAACTACTTCTTGTCCTCCAGAAATCATACGGTAAAGAGCGTCCCAGTTGCTTTTCACGTCAGGAATAAGGGTTTCTATGGTTGTTTGTGGTGAAAGGTTTTTGACTTCCACGACAGTCTGATACCAAATTTCTGCCCCCCTATCTTTCAGTTCATCTCTATTAACAGAAGTCAAAACAGCGTGTTTTACACCCATTAGTTTTATGGCTTCTGCAACTCTACGAGGTTCGTCTGTGTCGTATTCGTTTGGTTTTCCTGTCGCAACAGCGCAAAATGAGCAACCACGAGTACAAATATTACCCAAAATCATAAAAGTAGCCGTACCTGCACCCCAACATTCGCCCATATTAGGACAGTTGCCACTCTCACAAATAGTATGCAATTTATATTCATCAACAATTTTGCGTACTTTTGCATATTCTACACCAATAGGTAGCTTTACACGCAACCAATTAGGTTTTTTTACTCTTTCTTTTTCTGATGAAACAACGGGAAGTTCTATCATTATTTTATATTTTAAAAGATTATTTTCTTTAGAATTTATATACTTGTATTATTCCCTTTGGGGTTAGGGGCAATTTTTACGGCATCAATGATAAGACTTGTATAATTGGGTTTACCATTTTTATTTCTTTCGTCGTGCTTGAGAGAACGCCTAATGTGTCCGTCTTCTCCACTCCAATTATTTTGATGAAAAATACCATTCTCATCAAAATATTCTATTAAATCCACTCTAAAACCCACACTAACAAGCATTTCAGACATTAGTTTATAATTATAAAGAAGTTGGTGGTCGTGTGCGCCTGCACCACTTCCATTTGGTTTTACTGTATCAATATAATTTTTATCTGGGTGAAAACCATCAGGAACAGCTATACGGAGCTTTCCTCCATCATTTTTGAGAAAAGTAAAGCAAGTTTTCATAGCAATCAGTCCATTTTCTTTGGTCAGATGCTCCCAAACGTGTTCAGCAACAATATTAGTAATAGTATTTTCTTCAAAATACTTTAACCAGTCATTTTTTTCTAATAAATTCAAAAAATGTGCCTCTGTTGGTAACCACCCTTCTTGATAAATGCTAGAACTTCCAATAACAAGTTTGAGGGGTGTTTTATTATTTATCTTATTTTTTAGTAGATACTTAAATAAAAAAAGTTCTTTTTTCTCTCTGAAATAGAAATATATAGGTTTTAGTAGTTTTTTTAGCATTTTTTATTGAAAATAAAAAAATATTATAGTTTAATTAGTTGATGATTATAGTTATAAATAATCATATTTGTATTTTCGTACTTCAAACCTCGTACTTCGTACCTCAAAAAATCATTCTTTTCTCCAACCAAAATAAATAGTAACGTATGCAGATGTAAAGACGTTTTTATTAGTTATAGAATGGTCTAAATTATCCATAAGTGTAATTTTATTGGTGAATGCTTCCAGCGTAAAGCCTGCTTCTAACCCTGTAATACTATTTTTGAAAGCTCCTATTTCAAAAGAAAGTGCAGCACGTACATTTGCGCCTATTGCAAGAGAAGACTGCCCAAAACCTGCCAAAAAACTACCTCTACCATAAATACGGCTTTCCAAATGCACTTCTGGGTCGTAGGCTACTTCTTGCAAATTAGGTGAACTTGCACTAGGAGAAACATCATAAAGCAACATATAAGGACGTATAATACCAATACTAGGACCAAAAGCAAAAACAGAACTCACTTGTACGCCCTCACGAGAGGCTTTTCTAAATAAAATATTTTCTACACCATATTGTGGACGTATGCTATAAAGATAATTTGTTTTACCAAAAACAAAACTTCTTCCCCCTTGCGTTTGTCCTGTGCCTGTGGGAGCTTTCCCTGATACTTTTCTCTCTTTTGGGTGCGTGATGCCCACTATTTCTATTCCTAAGGTGGTATTTGTACTTGCTGTTTTGACTTTTCCATACTTAAAAGAAATACTTGCAGGAAGTCCGCCATTAGTTGTAAGTCCTGCACCATACGTAAATTCTCTAGAAAAATTATCCTCAAAGGCACTTTGCGCATTTGTAGGTAATGTTTTTAGTAAAAAAAGCGCACAGAAAATATATTTAATTAAAAACATAGTTAAGTAGTTGTGAATTTTGAGTTGTGAGTTAGTAATGAGTTGTAAATAAAATTCTAATTTTGTATTTCTTAGTGCCTTCTTAGTGTGTATTTCTTAATGAACTTAGTGTTAAAAAGAAACTAACTAGGAAGTTGTTTTATGAGAAAAATATGTAATCATTTGATTATCTGATTTTTGTATTCATTCATAATTCATAATTAAAAATTCATAATTACTTATAGTTCTACAACCTTAACGGCAATTATTCCCATTATTTCTGGAACGGCTTTGCGTATAGACTCTTCCACGCCTGCTTTGAGTGTCATTGCAGACATTGGACACGAGCTACATGCGCCCAAAAGTTCAAGTTTTACTATATTTTCAGGAGTGATTTCTATAATTCTTACATCTCCGCCATCTGCTTCAAGATAAGGGCGAATGTTTTCAAGCGACTTTTCAACACGTTCTAAAAGCGTCATCATTTTTGGGATATTTAAAGAGATTTTAATGCAAAGATAACATTTTTTGATAATTATTAGTTCTCAATGCAAAAATACAAGTATTTTCTATATATTTGTAAACGGCTAGAATTGCACCCTTAGGGTACTAATTCATCATAAAAATCTCGTACCTCGTACCTCAAACTTCGTACTTCAAAAAAATGCTTCTTCCTTCTCTTTATAATATTGCTGAAATTTGCGCTCAAAAAGGTATCAGACACGCTGTTATCTCGCCTGGCTCACGTTCCGCAGCTCTTACAATAGCTTTTGCACAACACCCAGATATTACCACAAAAATAGTTCCTGATGAACGTAGTGCAGCTTTTATAGCTCTCGGAATGGCACAAAGTTTGCGCCAAACGGTTATTTTGATATGTACGTCAGGCTCTGCAACTTACAATTATGCGCCAGCCATTGCAGAAGCATTTTTTCAAGAAATCCCTTTGCTTATTCTTACCGCAGACAGACCGCCAGAATGGGTGGCACAACGTGATGGACAAACAATTTTTCAAGAAAATATCTATGGAAAACACGTAAAAGCAAGTTTTCAGTTGCCTTCTGATTATCAAAGTGATGACGAAAATAATAATCAAAATACTGATAATCAATGGTTTGTAAATAGAATTATCAATGATGCCATCAACCTCACCCAAAACGAACAGACACAACCTGTACATGTGAATGTGCCTATACGTGAGCCTTTTTATCCTGCTGATAATGAAGTAGTTACATTTGATAAAAATGTACGGATTATTGAAAAAATACGTGTCCGTAAAAATCCAGCCCAAATAGATTGGAATAATCTAATGAAAATTGAAGAACAATGTGAAAAACAACTCATTGTGGTTGGTCAGACTGCTCTAAACCCTGTTTTACTCAATGCTCTTCCAAAAATCTATGATAAAGGCGTACTACAAATCCCTATTGTGGCTGATTTGATAGGAAACGCCTATCCGTTTGCTAAAACTATCTCACATCACGACCTTATTTTGATGCAAAATGATGATGAACTTAACAAAAAACTTCAACCAGATTTGCTCATCACCATTGGAAAGTCGGTTTTGTCTAAGAGTTTGAAGCAATTTTTAAGAAAATATAAACCTAAATATCATTGGCATATCCAAGAATATGGAGAAGTAGCGGACACTTTTCAGTGCCTCACCCATATTTTGCCTGTTTCTCCAGAAATTATACTTGAATATTATATCAACCAAACACGTAAGAAATTACCAAAAACTGATTACCTTGATTTGTGGCAAAATGAAAACCAAAAAGCAAAAAATAAACTAGAAAACTTCTTTTCAGAACATAATTTGCAAAAATCCCCCTCCTTTGAAGGAGGGGCTGGGGGTGGTTTTGAGAAGTCCCCCTCCTTTGAAGGAGGGGCTAGGGGTGGTTTTGAGAAATCCCCCTCCTTTGAAGGAGGGGCTAGGGGTGGTTTTTTAACTGAATTTTCTGCTTGCCACCAAATTATGAAAAAATTACCAAAAAATAGTATTTTGCATCTTGCCAACAGTATGGCGGTGCGTTATGCTAATTATTTGAGCTTAGAAAATGATAAAAACATTGAAATTTGTGCCAACAGAGGCACAAGCGGTATAGATGGGAGCAATAGCACTGCCGTAGGAAATGCCCTCACAACGGATAAAATGGTTGTTTTGCTTACTGGTGATATGTCGTTTTTGTATGATAGAAACGCTTTTTGGCACAATCATAAAACACCAAATTTAAGAATAATAGTGCTTAATAATCACGGTGGGGGCATTTTTAGGATTTTGCCTGAACCTGCAAAACAAGCAGAATTAGATGTATATTTTGAAACAAAACAAGTTTTAAATACAGAAAATCTTGCAAAAGATTTTGATTTTGGGCATACTTTCATACATACACAAGAAGAATTAGCAAAAGCACTAGAAAATTTTTTTGAGCCAAATACTAAAACTCAAATCATTGAAATACAAACAGATAGCAAAATAAATGCAGCATTTTTTCAGCAATTTAAGAATACTTTTATAGCTAAAAAGTAAGATAAATGTTTGATGTAATTTTTATTTTATAAGATTATTTTGTATCTTAGCGCACCTTTGAAAATAATATAGTATAACACATAACCATAAATTATTATACATTCGTTACGTATTTATTGAATGATTGCCAATAGCAAAAAAGACACTCCAGAAGAATTATTTAGCCAGTTATTAGAAAAAGAATTATATAAAGTAAGCCAACAACGTGTAGTAGATGCTTTGTGGCTTACTACAGGCGTGCTTATAGGTTGGGTAATCCTTACATATATACGTTATCCTGCTGCCATAATGATACAAATAATTATAAAAATCATTAATTTGGTAGTTATCTGGAGTGTTTATACCATTTGTAAAAAGAAAAAGTTTAATGCTATCATTGTGGCACATCTATGTTTGGGCAGCCTCACACTCAATAATGCCATATTTTTAGCTTATTTACCCTTAGATAAGTTACAGTATTATTTTTTAGCATACTCGCTTATTT
>JANYGM010000235.1 GCA_025362415.1 bacterium | reverse complement strand
CCAGCGGCTTTCGTGAAGTTAGTGAGATAGAATAAAAGCGTTCAAATGCATGAATGGTGTATTTTTTATACTCAAAATAATTTCTTCGTAACAACTAACTTCACGAAAGTCAGGGACTATTCGTGAAGTTTTCCTTAAGTTGACAGCATTGAGGGCACACTACACCTTTTGAAAAAATAAGTAATTTATTTATAGAATTTTTTATATTTTTCTATATTGTATGAATTTATTTATTATATTTGAGAAAATAAAAATATTTTTCGGAAATACTCCCAATAGCATTAAAATAAACACAATTCTCTCAATTCTAATTAAACTTTTTAAATACAAAAAATATGACTTTTAAAAAATTCTTTTTCATCATAGTTCCCTTATCTCTAATTGTAGTTATTTTGGCGTTTGTCATCTATAATTATAATATGGCTATTCCAAACACATTAACACCTCAAAAATCTGCGGTAATTCCTGAAAAGATAACAAATATTCCAGATACTTCTTCAGATTTTATTACAGTAACTGCTGAAAAAGCTATCAAACTCCGCAAAACGCCCTCGCTTGATTTGGAAGAGATTACCACTATTCCTAAAGGAAAGCAACTAAAAATAGTGGAGAAAACAAACCAAAAAGTTACTTTAGAAGGTATTGAAAGTTATTGGTACAAAGTTGAATATGCCAACACAATAGGGTATGTGTTTGGAGGTTTTACAACTGGCGAAAAAGCAATAGTGGCAAACAAATCTACCACAAAAGAGGTGCATCAAATGCTAAAAAAGTATTTTGATGCAGTGGAAAATAATACAATGCGTTCTGAAGAGTATTTTAGTGCAAGTATTATACAATACAACGGGAATAAAAATATTACACCAGTAGCTCTAAACAAGATACTTACAGAAAATAAAGAATTTCTGAACATGAAAGTAACTATTACAGAAGAGCTAATATTGGAGAAAAAAGAAAATGGTATAAACTATTATAGTTTTTGGGCTAATACTTCTTGTTTACGTAGTTCTATGAATAAAATACAACTTTCTAAGGTAGAAATAGAAGTGGGTATTGACGAAAATACTAAGATATGTTCCTACAAAGAAATAAAAACAGAAAATTTAAAATATGTGGATAAAAGTATTTAACCCAGTTTTAAGTTTCAAATTTCAAACATAACAACTAGATAAAATAAAATGAAACAAAACAAATATTATTCTTTTTTATTGCTAGTATTATTGGTAATGTTAGGTGCTTGTAAGGAACAACGCAAAGAAAACACAAAAGAAACGCCTAAAACAGAACAAATCCAAACTCCGCAAGAGTCACAAGCGCAACAAACAGCAAGTGCTAAATATCAATCTCACAATTATTACAAAAATAATGTAACTGAATATTTGGAAATTAAAACTGATGGTAGTGTTTTTTACAGCACTTCTACACGCCCAAATCAAATTAAAATGATTGTTACGGCTGGGGATAAAGATGGTTATTTTGAAAGTTTTATTGAATTTCCTAAGGGTACGGGTGATGGACAGCGTTATGGAATAAGAAAATCAGGTGGAAACTTGATGGTTGGTATTCCCAATACAGATGCGCCCCCACAAGTATATACTCCTCAAACAGGAACTTCTCAAACTGAAGATTTGCAAGTAACACAACCTCAACAAATGCCTGAAATGACAGCTGGACCACAAATAGAAATAACAGGTTTACAAACATATAAGTCTCATAATTACTATGGCAATAATGTAACAGAGTATTTGGAGATTTCTGATGGTAGTGTTGTTTATAGAACTTCTGCACGCCCAAACAGAATTCAAATGATTGTTACAAAAGGGAATAAACCTAATGAATCTATCCTTAGATTTCCTAAGGGAGCAGGTGATAATCAGCGTTATAGAATGAAAATAGCTGATATAGGTATTATTATCACAACTCCAAATGGTAAAAATCAGATATATAGCCATGTGCAACATTAAGGTATCACAAACATCAAAAAAAGTAATTTTATGGAATCTTTAAGAAAGCTGATTGAGCTAAAAAAACAATTAGACCAGCATAAAATCATTGATACTGACTTCACTTATCAGAAAAATATTCTAATAAATGAATTTATGATTGATTTTGACGAACAAATACAACAACTCAAAACTCTAGTAAAATTGAATGTTATCCAACATTCGGAATATAATTTGCTGGTTGGGGACTTGTTTCCTAATAAAAATACTGATAATTATATTGAAGTTGTTGCTATTGATAATAATCCATATCAGCAAGGTAATTCGTCAGTTTCTATGAATTTCGGACATAATCATAATGGTTATAACAACAACGGTTATGTTAATGTTGATGCTATTGCAATGGACACGAATGGAGATGGTTATGTTGATGCTATTGCAATGGATACTAACGGAGATGGTTATGTTGATGCTATTGCAATGGATACTAATGGAGATGGTTATGTTGATGCTATTGCAATGGATACCAACGGAGATGGTTATGTTGATGCTGTTGCAATGGATACTGATTTTAACGGAAGCTTTGATGCTGTCGCAATGGATACTGATTTTAATGGTGGTTATGATACATTATTAAGTGAAGATAATGAGGGCGTTAATTTTATAAAAGGCTTTTTTGAGTAATATACTGATGTTACGCAGATATTCGTAGAGACGTTGCTTGCAACGTCTTAGCGTAGAATATTGTATTTATTCCAATTTAATAATTATGCTTTTACTTGCTACTGTATTATTAGGTGTTCAGACGTTGCAAGCAACATCTCTACAACAAATACATTTCACAAAATTATTTCTTGCGTAACATCAGTTAGATAACGACATTGTTAATTTGTTATATTTTTTCATAATCCTTGATGAATCAAAGGGCTATAAAAATAACCATAGTGTCATAAATATCTCGCTCCGCTGGAGCGAAATACAAAATACAATTATTTTTCTATAAATATACCGCCCTGCTGGGGCTGAATACAATTTATCAATGTCGTTATCTAACTATAAATCTCAACCAAGGAATTAAAATAGACTTTGATAGCCAAAAATCTACTTATCCAGTGCATCTTTTGTTAATCTCAAAATAAATAATTTAAAATATAATTCCAAGTTGAAAATATGAAACTTCAATGTCCTAAGTGTTCTACAGGTATTAGTGTTGATGAAAACAAGTATCAAAGTGAAAGTATTTTTATTGCTTGCCCAGAATGTCAGCAAAAAATAAAAGTAAATTTACCTGCAAAAGTTGTCGCTTCACCCAATAATACTGTACCTGTTATACCAAATATTCCTAATATTTCTAACATTACACCTAATAATACACAATATCAGGGAAAATTAGACACTGGTAACAACCTATTTGGATTGCAAATTATTTTAGGGATAGTGATATTAATGTGTTTAGTTTTTTTACCTTGGTACATAGAAGAAAATGGACTTCAACATAGTGTTTTCCAAATTCAAGGAAATGGACGCAGAGGGTCATCTGGAGTAGCTATTGCATTTGCTATAATTGGGTGTACTATTACTGGAATGTCTTGGTCTTATAACACAAATAATGCTAAAAAAGTAGCTAGATTTTGTATGCTTCCCATTTTGAGTATGAGTGCTTACACACTTATAGATGCAAATTCACATAAAGGCAGTACTCCAGCTACTATTGCAATTTTTTTCTTTGCTTTGATTTATTTTATATTGGCGTTATGTCAAAGAAAAGCAACTACTGTTTCTAATAAAAGGAATATCAATAGTAATATAAAATCTAACACCGTTGTTTATGAGGGTGGTAACGTAAAATCTGTTACGGTTGAGTATGATAATAACAACAATAATATATCATCTAATATTAGACCTGCCAATACAGTTGTAAAATCCAAATTAGAAAAAGCACTAGAAATAGATGATATACTGTTTAAACTTAAATTTGTGATAGCACTAACTATGGTAGTGGCTGCATTTGCTACTTTTGAAAATACGGGTCAATTTTGGCGAACTAGTGTAATATACATTAGTTTAGTAGTTTTTAGTAGTATCATTCTTGTATTATTGTCAAAAAATACAAATAGAAATGTAAATAAAAATGTAAAAAGAAGTACATTTTTTATTGCTTTGCTTTTAGGTTATACTTTTTTTATAATTTGCTATCAGGCTTATTTTTATCAAATTTATTTTACAGGATTAAGACCAGCAAATATTGCTATCTTAATGGCAACCTCTTTTTACGCCATAATAGTAGCTACCAGTGTTGTTAGAAACAAAGGAAATGATTTTATACCAGAAAAAGAGCCAATAATTCCTATTCCAAGAAAAACAGTTTTGATTGTAGCTATTTTATTATCAATTGGAGCTGTTGCCTTAATTGGAGAAGGGGTATATTTAAAGATGCAAAAAGATACAGAAGTTAGCAATGCAAGTGCAGATAATACCAATGAAACTTCTGACATTTACATCACCGTAACTGCTGAAAAAGCTATCAAATTACGCAAAACGCCTTCTCTTGATTTAGAGGAAATCAATATTATTCCAACAGGAACAAGGCTCAAAGTAATAGAAAAAACCAGCCAAAAAGATACTTTTGAAGGTATTGAAAGTTATTGGTATAAGGTGCAATATGCCAATACAACAGGTTATGTATTTGGAGGTTTTACAGATGCAGAGAAAAAAGCAGCTGTAAATAATTCTAGCACAAGTAGCATACAAACAACACTCCAAAACTACTTTAAAGAAGTAGAAAATGGTACAATGCGTGCCGAAAATTATTTTAGCCCAAGTGTCATTCAATTTATTACGGTAAAAAATACTACTCCAAAGGGCGTAAATGCAGTTTTTTCAAGTAATACAGAGTTTGTAAATCAGCAAAGCACCATTACAAGCAATTTAACATTATTAAGAGAAGAAAACGGCATCAATTATTATACGTTTTGGACATCTTTTAGATGTTTGCGCAGGTCGTTGAATAAGTATCAACTTTGTAATACAAAAATAGAAGTAGGCATTGACCAAAACACTAAAATATGTTCATACAAAGAACTTAGTGTAGAGAATTTGAGATATGCAGATGCAAATGGAAATAGCAGTCAAAATGCCCCTGATTACAATGGCAATAATGAAAACAACGACAAGCAAGATAGAGAAGTGCCTTCTGGTTATGCACAAGCAGTTACAGAATCTGGTTGTACAATAAGAAGTGAACCAACAGTTAGAAGTGAGCAGACGGATTTTGTGCCAAGATGGGAAATGATGCAGGTATTAGCAAAGACAAATGTTTATCAGAAAATAGAAGATAAAAGCGGTTATTGGTACAAAATCTCCTATAATGGCAAAGTAGGTTATTGTTTTGGTGGCTTTATGAAAGTTAATTTTTAGGTTTGATTAGATATACACATACGAAAATGGTTTTGGGATTTTTGTATTAGAGTTTTTATAATTTGATTATCAAGCATTTAGCAATAAATAGATATTTTAAACCACCCCCAGCCCCTCCTTAGAAAGGAGGGGAGTTTTGTTCCCCTCCTTTTCAAGGAGGGGTTAGGGGTGGTTTTAAGATATTTATACCATAACTTATTCATTATCAATCTATAAAAACTCTAATAGACCTACTTGGAAAGTATGACCTTCCAAATAGGTCTTATCTATACAATAGCATTTTACAAAAATGCCATTGTGAATGGGAAGTATTTCAGAAAATATCTTTGTACGTTGTTCCCATGTTCCACATGGGGAACACAAATGTAGTTAAACGGTTTTTGTGTTCCGAAATCCTTCCCATTTGTAGTATAAATTATCATAAAAGCAAATATAAATATTTTTTGCTCCTGATTGATAATTTTGTCAATGTCTTCCTTTGAGAAGTATTGGCTGGTATCAATTAAAAAGTCGGGTATTTTTTCTTCAAAAACTTTTTTTATCATTTGTATTCTAATATTTTCCAAAGTAGCAAGAATGGCATTTTTAGGTTGTTCTGGCTCTAAAAAATCTAGCTTAGTAGGCATTTGTAAAATAATATCAGTATTGATATTATCAAGGTTTACGCCATTTTGATAATGTTCTTTGTATAAATCCGTTAATTTTATTTTTAATAAGTCATCAAACTTCAAAAAACTATCAAGTGCAACTATTGCGGCATACATTTTATAATCGTTTCTTTGCTTTCTAATGTATTCACTATACCAATGAGAATTTAGATTACCTGCTAAAAAGCCACAAATATAACCAAAATCAAATCCTGCCTGCTTTCTTTTTTTCTTTTTCTCTTCTTGCTTTAATGCTTGAATAGCACTGTTTAGGGACTCTTCTAAATCTTTTTCTAAAATATTTGGATTCGTAATATCATAATTTAGATTGGGGTAAACTATTTTTGCATTAGTTACCCAATCACTAAACATCACAAATGCTTTTTTTAAAATTTTTTCCATTTTATTTTTTATTTTTTATTTTCACAAATATACACATTTTTTCACAAAAAAATCCTTCTCTATGTTCAAATAAAGAAGGATTTTCTTATTTTCAATAAAATTAGCTTTGTATCAAAACACAACGGTTATTCAACAAATCTTCTTCTATTTTTTTGTATTTGACATCTTTCAAAACTGTGCCATCTGCATAACGTACAGATACTTTTTGATTGCGGTCAGCTATTTTCAAAGATTTTAGCGGAGAAGTAACCTGCACAGGTGTTGGGTCGTTGTATTCTGGCTCTTCCTCTTCATCAAAATTTTCTTTTTGCAAGATAATTTTTTGTTGTTCTTGTCTTTGATATTCTTCTTCCATTGCTCGCATTTGGTTAGGGTCTTCTCCTGCAATTTCTGCACGCATCAAAAAGCTAGAAATATCTCCATCAACACGCCTAACAAAGTTTTTGAACATTTTAAAAGCCTCAAATTTATATACCAAAAGTGGGTCTTTTTGCTCGTGAACTGCCATTTGAACAGATTGTTTTAGCTCGTCCATTTCGTGCAAATGTTCTTTCCATTCTTGGTCAATGATAGCAAGTGTTACATTTTTCTCCATAGAAGTCAAAAGTTCCATTCCTTCCGTATCAACTGTTTTTTTGATGTCTGCCACCACATAAAGCTGTTTTTTGCCATCTGTAAACGGAAACTGAATAAACTGATAATCATTACCAATTTCTTCAAAACGCTGTTTTAAGATAGGGAAAGCATTATCCGCAGTTGCTTTTTTCTTTTCTTTATAATGCACAATGGCATCTTGATAAAGTTTTCTC
>JANYGM010000225.1 GCA_025362415.1 bacterium | reverse complement strand
CCTGACTTCAAATGCGCTTTTTATTTTTGTTTTGAGAAAAAATACAAAATCACTCTTCTATCAAATATCTAAAAGCGCACTCTTGATGTCAGGTGGAAACACCTGACATCACACGAAAAGCATCTAAAATTTAGGTGCTTTTTTGTTTTTCCTAGATTCAAAAACTAATTTTCAAGCATTTTCAAAAATAAATAGAAAAATTTTCAGAAAAATTATAATTATTCAAAGATTTTTTTAGATATTTGCACCCAAATAATGAATTATTTATCTTTTTATATAAACCAACAATATGGATAATCACGAAGAAGAAGGCAAAAAATTCTTAGACACTGTGATGTATTATTACGACAAAGCGGCAGCGCATACCAACCTCCCAGCAGGGGTTTTGGAGCAAATAAGGCTTTGTAATAGTGTTTATAAGGTGCAATTTCCTGTAGAAATTGATGGCGAAATCAAAAATGTGGAAGGCATACGTGTCCAACATAGCCATCACAAATTGCCTACAAAAGGTGGTATTCGCTACAGTATGTCTGTTTCTGAAGACGAAGTAAAGGCACTCGCAACTCTTATGACTTTCAAATGTGCCGTGGTGAACGTGCCATTTGGTGGTGCAAAAGGTGGCGTGAAAATCAACCCCCGTGAGCATACAGAGAAAACTTTGGAAAAAGTTACTAGACGTTTTGCGTCAGAACTTATTAAGAAAAATTTGATAGGTCCTGCAATGGACGTACCAGCACCTGATTATGGCACAGGAAGCCGTGAAATGGCTTGGATTGCAGATACTTATATGACGTTCAAACACGGTGACACAGGTGCGCAAGGTTGCGTTACGGGCAAGCCTATTGGACTTGGTGGCATTAGAGGACGTACCGAAGCTACTGGTTTGGGTGTGTTTTTTGGTTTGAGAGAGTTTTTCTCTTTTGAAGACGACACTAAAAAAATTGGACTTTCAGCAGGTCTTAAAGGCAAAACTGTTATTATTCAAGGTTTTGGTAATGTGGGTTATTATTCTGCTAAATTTTTGCAAGAAGAAGGCGCATTAGTAGTTGGTATTGCTGAATTTGAAGGTGGCGTTTATGACGGCAACGGACTTGATATAGAAGAGCTTTTCAAACACCGCCAACACAATAAATCTATCCTAAATTTTGCAAATGCTACTAATATTCCTAATTCTGGTGATTTGTTAGAAATGACTTGCGACATTCTTATTCCAGCAGCTTTGGAAAACCAAATCCACGAAGGAAATGCAGATAAAATAAAGGCTAAAGTTATTGCAGAAGCAGCAAACGGACCTGTTACGAGAGATGCAGAGATTATTCTTCTCAAAAAAGGTATTGTTATTATTCCTGATTTGTATTTGAATGCAGGTGGAGTAACCGTTTCTTACTTTGAATGGTTAAAAAACCTTTCTAATGTGCGTTTTGGGCGTATGGGCAAACGTGCAGAAGAAAAATCTTACAACAGAATTGTTAATGCTTTGGAAGATGCAACAGGCAAAAAAATAAGTATAGAAGAGCGTATGGAACTTACGCAGGGCGCAGATGAAGAAGATATTGTACGTTCTGGTCTGGAAGATTCTATGATTACGGCTTACCACGAAATACGTGAGGCTATGATACAAACGCCAAGTATTACGGATTTGCGTACTGCCGCTTTTTATATTGCTATCCGCAAAATTGCTCTTAGCTACCAAATGATGGGTATTTTCCCTTAATATTTTGGAGATTTGAAATAAAAAACTATCTATAAAAATATTTTTATAGATAGTTTTTTTGTTTGTGCTATTTTTTAGAAGGATTTTTAGGAAAATAAAGTTTCTTTTGATACCTTTGTGCAAAGTTTTCAAAGTTAGCAATAATTTTATTTTTAATACCAAACTTTCAACGCTTATTTTGTGTTTATGGATTAGTAATGATGTTTTATATCACTTATTCATTTACATACTTATTTTTATCAATAAATAAATACAAACATAATGAAACGTAATCTTTTAATTTTATCTTTGGCACTTACAACACTTTTTGTAGGAGCGTGCAATAAAGCAACAGAAACAACTAAAACAGACGACTCAAAAACACCAGCTACAGCAGTTTCTGCTGATGGAAGCACAGATAAAAAAGCTGAAAAAACAGGTGAAATGACCGCAACAGACGGAAAAGGTGCTAAAATTGAGTTTAAAGAAACAATGTTTGATTTTGGGAAAATCAAAGAAGGAGAAAAAGCAACACACAAATTTACTTTCACAAATACAGGTACAACACCACTTATTGTATCAAAAGTAAATCCTTCTTGTGGTTGCACTACACCAGATTGGACAAAAACGCCTGTTCAACCAGGTGAAAGCGGTTTTGTAGAAGTAATGTTTGATAGCCAAGGACGACCAGGAATGGCGACAAAATCTGTTACAGTTGTGGCAAACACAGACCCAACAGATAACAAACTTGATTTTAAGGTTGATGTAACACCAAATCCTAATGCAGTTAAACCAGCTGCAACACCTGATTTGAGCAATACAAAAGGTCCTTTAAAACAATAATAATTCAGTTGTGAGTTTTCAGTTGTGAGTTGTGAGTTTAATACAAATAGGACTTACGCAAAAAAGTTCTATAACCACCCCCAGCCCCTCCTTAGGAAGGAGGGGAGTTTGTCCCCCTCCTTTTTAGGAGGGGTTAGGGGTGGTTTTTAATAGGTTTTGCGTAAG
>JANYGM010000214.1 GCA_025362415.1 bacterium | reverse complement strand
AAAATAAAACGTAAAAATCATTATTTTCTCCAAAATGAAAAACCTAAAAGCGCATTTGTCGTCAGGTGGAAACACCTGACGACACAGGGGAAATAGAAATTAACATTACTGGGGGCAAGCCCAGCCCCTACATTTTAATACGTTTCCAAACTTGTCCTACACCCTATCTTTTCCTATGGCATCTAAAACAAAGATTTCTAGCATTAGTCTGTCTATTTCTTTTTGTTCTGTGCTATCATAAACACCTCTTACACAACCTTTTGTATCTATCAAAAAAATACGTTTTTTGACTACTGGCGCAACATACTTGTTTTTTATAGGAACTGGTGGCAAAAATTGTTTAGTGTCAAATAATTGTACAAATTTCTCTGTAATTACTTTGCTCGCAACATATTGATGACGTGGATTATTTTGTACTCGCTGACTTTTTTGCAAGTCCTCTGCAAATGTAAGTGTATCATTATCAGCAAGTAAAATTATATGAAAAGGAATTTTATTATTAGGAAAATTAGCTTCTACCTGCGTAAGTCCGTTTAAAAGTGGTTGCGAAGTTTCTAATGTTGGTTGCAAAAATGCCACAATAGTATATCCTTTGCTAAGGTTTTTGTTATCAAAAGTTTTTTTATTTATATCAATGAAAGAAAAATCTGGAATTTTGAAATAAGTAGTGTCTTTCTGACCCGAAAGTAGCTTTCTTTCGCCATAATAAGGCATTTTGTAATGATTTTGCCCAAAAGATTTGATGCTGATATAAATCAAAACAGGCAAAAGGAGCATAGCAAAAAGTAATGTTGTTTTTATGTGGCTGTTAGACATTTTTTAATTATGAAGTGTGAATTTTAGATTGTGAATGAATGAATATAAAATTAGGAATTAGAAATTAGAAATTATTTTGTATTCATTTATAATTCCTAATTGAAAACTCCTCATTACTTAAAAACCCATTCAAAGAATATTACTCTTTGAATGGGTTTTTTGTTATTTTTATTTGCAAAATTTATGTAGCAACTCTTACAAATTACTTAGAATTGGTGATGGTTGGTGTAGTTGGATGTTTGTCTAATACAGAACCACCTTCATAAATCATTGCACCAATAAACCACGTAATAAAGGCAAGAGGCACAATAATAGACCAAATTAAAGATTTAACTTCGTGTTTTAGGTGCATAAATTCCGCCACAATATAAAATGCTTTTACAATGGTAAGCACCAAAAATATTGATGTACGTAAAAAACTTTTCTCTAGCAAAAAAGCGAAAGCAAATTCTACTGCTGTGATTGCCAAAAGAATAAAAAATACTTTCCAAATTTGTTTTCGTGCTGCTGCGCCACCGTCAGCCATTGACATATCTCCCATTTTATTATTAGTTTAAATTTTTTATTTATAGGTTAGTTTAACGCTTTTGTTGGTGTCGCTACGCTAAAACACCAACAAAGGCAGGAAAATTATGAATTGTGAATGAATACAAAAAGATATACTCAATTCACAATTAAGGATTATATCAAATAGAAGAATGTAAATACGAACACCCAAACTAAATCTACAAAGTGCCAGTAAAGTCCTACTTTTTCTACCATTTCGTAACTGCCACGTTTGTCATAAACACCAAAAGCAGTATTAAAGAAAATCAAAGCGTTCAATAAAACACCACTAAATACGTGGAAACCGTGAAAACCAGTGATAAAGAAGAACAAATCAGCAAAAGCACGAGGTCCGTATTCATTCTGAACAAGGCTTGCTCCCTTGTAAACTTCTTTTACCCAACCATATTGCTTAGTTTCTGCAATATATTTCCAAGAATCCATCATTACGCCCTCATCAGAGCCTGTGATAAAGTGAGTCCATTCCCAAGCCTGACAACCCAAAAAAGTTGCACCACCCAAAAGTGTCCAAAGCATCCATTTTTCAACTGCTTCACGGTCTTTTCTGTGTCCAGCTTCTACGGCAAGTACCATTGTTACGCTACTCATAATCAGCACGAAAGTCATAATACCCACAAAAATAAGTGGCGCATTTACTCCGTGAAGGAGTGGCAAAGACGCAAAAACTTTTTCAGGGATAGGCCAGTGCATTTGTGAAAATTGGAAGGCAGAAACAGCACCTTCGTAGGCATCGTGGCTATACCTAATAAATCCGTAGGTTATCAGCAGGGCTGAAAACGTAAAAGCATCAGAAAGTAAGAAAAACCACATCATTAGTTTGCCGTAACTTGCGTTCATTGGCTCTTTGCCACCTGCCCAAGCACTTGTGGTTGATGGTTGGTTTATTTCTACTGTAAGGGTTGTAGAAGACATAATTTTTTAGTTTATGAAGATTATATTGTGAAATCTTGTCATTGATGCACAAAGAAAGAAAATATTTTTTGATTTTACAAAAAAATCTTTCTTTTTTTGTAAACAATTATTAGAATCACGGATTTTCAAATGGATTATACAGATGACACAGATTTTAATTTCAACAAATAAATATCAATTAAAATCTGTGTCATCTGCGTAATCCTCCTTAAATCTGTGATTCAGACAAATGAATATCACCAAAACCAGCTAATTCCTATCAAATAATTTCTTGTATTGATACCAAAATTAGGTTTTCTCGTGTTGGCATTTGATAAATGTCGCAACCTAAAACCTAAATTTAAGGCTAATTTTTTATCTTTTTGAAGGTAAATATATGTTCCTAATCCTATATTATCAGCAAAAATAAATCCTTGTGCTTGCCTTGTGGTACGCACAGATGTAAAGAAAGGCGCAATACTACCCATAATATATGCCTCAAATGTGTTATTGATAATAAAACTTTGTTGCAAGCCAACACTCAAACCAAATTCAATTTCATTTTTAAAATCTCTATTTTTATTAAAAACAATAAAAATAGGGTTTATTTGTGGCTCAAATGTAAGCAAAGCACGTCCAAAAATAGTAGAATTATTATTAGAATTATTATTTTTATTGCGTTTGTTTCGTGAGATTTCGTGAGAAAATTTAGCTTGAAAATACCAAATTTGATAGTTTCCTTCTGGCACTTGCAAAGCATTAAAACCTGTTCCAAAACCTGTTATAAAGCCTTTTTCTACAAAAAAAGGCTTTTTTATAGGCGTGTCTATGCCTTGCGCTTGCGTACATAATGCACACATATACATATATATATACAAGAAAAACTTCTTAACAACCACCCCCAACCCCTCCTTTGGAAGGAGGGGAGTTTTTATCCCCTTACTTTTCAAGGAGGGGCTGGGAGTGGTTTTATACTTAAATTTTTTCTTAAAAATAAATTCCATAAAAAAGTTGTGCAGACCAGATATTATATTGAAAATCATTATTAAAAACTATGTCTTTATAAGTATTTTGCGCTATTTCAGCCTGAAAACCTATTGTTTTTTGGTTTTTCAGTAAAATATTTCCTTTCACATAAAACTGTCGTGGCTGAATGGTTGTAGGCAAAAACCAACCTCCAAAAACCTCTCTTCGTGCCTCTGTGCCTATTTCTCCGACAATATTAACATAACGGTAGCGCACACCCAACCCAGAACCAGAAAAATTTTCTGCCACATCATCAACAATAAATTTCAAAATAGTAAGATTTATGCCAAGTTCTTTTTTGGGAGAAAACTGACGAGTAAGCGCAAAACCTAAACCAAAATTATAGGCAAACCAAACCTTATTTTTGTTGTTTTTAAGAGGGTTATTAGCAATATCATAGTTATTTTGGAGTATTCCTGCGGAAAGCCCCGCCCACAGAATATCACCAAAACGCCATTTTTTATTCTCTTGATTGCGTATAAAATTAGCGAGTAGTGAAGATTTTATCATTCCAGAGATACCAAAAGCCCTGTTTTCAGCCAAAAGCCGTTTAGGGCTTTTGTAAATGCTATCATTATCAGCTCTTACAGTATTATTTACGTAGCCATAACGAGTATCTAAGCCAATATTTGCTTCAAAAAAGGATAGTTTAAAATTGTTATACAAAACCACCCCCAGCCCCTCCTTAGGAAGTAGGGGAGTCTGTTCCCCTACTTTGAAGGAGGGATTAGAGGTGGTTTTAACCAAATTTTGCGCAGAAATATAAAAACTAATAGTCATGAAAAACAAACCTAATAAAAAAGAAAATATTTTATTAGGTTTGGTTTGTTGTTGCCCCACGTAGAACGTGGGGTTATGATAGTTAAACACTTTTAGAGTTTTTCTTATTTTTTTTATAAAGATAGAGTTATCAAACATTTGCATTAAATTGTATTCATTCGTAATTCGTAATTGATAATTCGTAATTGAATTGTTATTTTTCTTCAGAAACACGCCCATCAAGCTGTGCATCAACTTTTTTGCCTGCGGCTGTAAGTTCCTCTATATGTACTATAATCATATCTCTGTATTTGAGTTCTATTTTTTCTGTTTTAATAGCATTCTTAAAAAAATCCATACCATCACCGCCCTCTGCAAGGTAGTCAGAAATAGCAATAGTATAGTTTTTTGTTTTGTCAAAAGGTTTATCATTAACTATAATCTGTGTATATTTTCCATCTTTTATCTTCATTTTTACATTAGAAATAGCCACATTTTTCTTAGCAAGCATATAAGCAAACAGCATTTCCATAGTTTCCCCAGTTACGGTAATGACAGAAACAGCATTTTCAAAGGGCATTAGTTCAAAAATAGTAGAAATTCTTATCTCACCTGCAGGAATACTCACACGCAAACCGCCCATTGTAACAATTGCTAAATCTATTTCACGGACTTCTTTTTTAGCTTGTTCCAAAGTCAAATCTGCCACAAAATTGCCTAAAATAAATTCATTGGCACGCATCACTTTGGGAAGTTCTTTGGCTGCTTGTCCAATAACACGGTTCATAGAGCCATCAAGTTTTGCCTTGTAAGGTGCAATAATAGCTTCTATTTTTGGGTCAGCAACAATGTCAGCATCTATTTCTGTGTGTGTAATGGCTATTTTGGGTTTGTAGGCTTTAGGTGTACAAGCAGAATAAAGACCAGAAAAAACAAGTGTAACAACAAGTGCAACAACAGGTTTTAAAGAAAACAATAAATTATATTTGAGGTTGTTAGTTTTGTTAGTCATAACATTAAAAAATGATTAGAATATTTTAAAAGTTGGAAAGTTAGCATTTTTTTTTGTATTTTTGATAAAATTTAAGATAAACCAACTAAATTTTCGTCAAAATTCTATGAAAAATCACCTTAAAAAACTATGTATTTATTTTTGTTTTTTGCTAAATTTGTTGTGTTTGAGTAGTGCTAATATAAAAAACGCTACACCACAAATTGCACCAGAAGACCCACTTACAGGCAAATGGAAAGGGTATCTTACCCAAAAAGCAGGCGGATTTGCTAGCAAATATGACTTTGAAATAAATTTTGTACTAAAAAATGACAACCGCATCACAGGAGAATCTAGCATCAATATACCTAATGGTACGTTTAGTGTTATTACTTTGATTGGAGAAAAACTAAACAAAAAAATTGTTGTTAAAGAACTTTCTATAAAAACCCAAAAAATAGAAGGCGGAAGTTGGTGTATAAAAAATTATACACTTATGCTCAAAAATAATACCTTAGAAGGCAGTTGGTTTGGTTGTGTAGCTAATAGTAATGCACCAGAAGGAGAGATTTATCTAACAAGAAAATAATGAATAGTAATAAATGAAATATGAATAATGAGGTATATTTTCCTAAAAATTTTCTTAGAAAGTAGTTTTTTTAAAGTTTTTTATTTATTATTGCGTTAAATATCCAAAATAAATTCGTTTACTAAATTAACATAGTAATAATTATAGTTACATAATTTACAATTAAAAAATCCAATGAACAAAAATGTAATTCTTATAGGAACAGTTGTTTTTTCTTTAATAGCAATTGGACTTACTTATTTCCTTTGGGAATCTATCCAAAAGCCTATTCGTGAGGCTAAATTTGTGGCTGACACAGAAGAACGTGTTATTGCACGTATGAAACTTATTCGTGAGGCACAAAAGCTATACCTCACTGTAAAAGGCAAATATGCGGATAATTTTACAGATTTGATAGCTTTTATCAAAGATGAAAAACTTGCTATTGTCAATGAAAAAGAAATTGTTATTAAAGGAGATGAATTTAAAAGACAAATAGATACTATTGGTTATGTGGCGGTGCGTGATAGCCTTTTGCCAAAAGCTAAATATCCTAATTTTATTATAGATTCTATTGCTTTTATTCCTAATGACCAAAAAGCAACCAAAGATAGATTTGCAATGGCAACAGCTACTTCTAGAGCTGCTACTGCATCATTTGTAAATGCAAAAGAAGGAGATAAAAATAAAGAGGAAAATTCACTAGCAGGGTTATTGCAACACTTGGAAGTAAAAGATGTTGCTCCTGTAAATCCTGCAAGAAGAAGAAAAGGACCAGAAGCATTGCCACATTTAGGTTTTGGTAGTCTTACTGACCTTTCACTAAAAGGAAATTGGGGAGAGTAAGAAAGAAGTGAGAGGTACGAAGTACGAATATAAAACTTGTTGTGAAGTCAGGTGGAAACACCTGACTTCACCATAATACTAGCAAATGCTAGTTCACAATTCATAACTCATAAAATTGGAAGATATAGCCAAAAAATTTCGTCTAAATCATAAAATACACGACAGTTCTTTTAGTGTCAATAATATTGAGCATTATGAATTGTTGTTTATGGTAGAACATAAAAACTTGCGTGTAGCCATTATGGATACACAAGAAAACAAGTGTGTTTTTTTGGAAGACTACAAATTTTCTCAAATAAATACAACACAAGACCTTGTGCATTGCCTAGAAGAGTTATCTGTTGCGCACAGTATCTTGCAGGCAGGTTATTGGAAAGCTATTAAACTTAGTTTTAGGAATGAAAACTTTACTTTTGTTCCTGAAGAATTATTTGTTAAAGGAAATTCTTTAGATTATCTTTCTCTAAATGAGAGTTTTACGAAAAATAAATACTATCATTTTTCACATACACACAAAGGAATTACCTGTGTTTTTGTGGCTGAAGCACTTATTGTAGATTGGTTTAGAAAGGTTTATCCAAACATAAATATTCATTATTCGCATCAAGCAGAAGCCGTAATGATTGGCGCACTCAATACGGATATAAAAGAAAGTACATCTGTCCACGTTTGTGTAGAAAACCGCTATATGAATTTGCTTGTTTTGAAAAATGGAAAACCTATTATTTCTAATGTTTTTCACTATCAAAGTCCACAAGATTTTGCTTATTTTATTCTTTTTGTATATGATGAATTACAATTAGACATAAACACTTGTCCTATAACACTTTATGGAGAAATAAGCCCAGATTCTAATATTTTTGCACTCATTTACAAATACGTAAGACACGTACATTTTGCTACAAAACCCGCTAAAATTGCATTTAGTCATCAATTTGATGAGATTTTGACCCACCGTTATTTTGATTTGTATAGTATGTATTTTTTGGATAAATAACTAAAGAAGACTTCGCTTTAAGCGAAGTCTTCTTTAAATGGTAACTATAAACACAAAATATTGATAATTAACTACTTAATGAATTATTTAATGAAATAAGATTTTGAATTTATGAAAGAAATTTTATTTTATTTACTTCTTAATTTATGTTATTTTGATATTTTTGCGCAAGATTCTCTACAAATTTTAATAGAAAATAAAGAAAAATATCAGCAAGAAAATCACTCAAAAACTACTGACATTTCTAAAATTTCCAAAAAAAACTTTCATTTGGCACTTGCAGGTGCAGGCATAACGTATGGTGCAGGTTTGTACGGCTTGCATACGCTTTGGTACAAAAATAATGCTCAAACAAGTTTTAAGTTTTTCAATGATAACCAAGAATGGTTGCAAATGGATAAGTTGGGGCATTTTTTCACCTCTTTCCAACTAAGTCGTTTGGGACGTGATGCCCTGCAAAAAAGCCCTT
>JANYGM010000198.1 GCA_025362415.1 bacterium | reverse complement strand
CAAATAAACCTTATCATTATAACCAGAAGGCGTATCACAGGAAGTAAATCCTATCAAAAGGATAAAATAGATTATATTTTTCATATATTTTGTTATAATTTGGGTTTATTTAGTTTTCGTATTGGTTTATTATTTCCAATTTTCAATTTACAAATTCTACTAATCTTATTCTTTTTCGGCACAAAGATAATGGTCTTTTCCGTCTTTAAATGCAATTCTACCTTCTATATTTGTTCTGTAGTCATCTAAAATAAAAAAACCTGTACCTTCCACCAAATCTTTTTTACTATTGTTTGCGTGCCATTTTATAACAAGCATTTCATCTTTATCTTCTCCATCATCTTCCCCAATAACGCCAGAAAAAACGCCTTCAATGCCTGCAAAACAGAATTTTCCTACCCCTCCCGCCTCAATACTTAGCCAATCATCACCTTCTAAATCAAAATCAAACACACTTGTAATAATATAGTCGCCTATATACTTGTCAAAAGGGTCTTTTTTTGGTCGTGGTTCTTTGCGTTTGCCTTTCATTTTAGAACCGCTAAAAATTTCAATTATTTCACGCATATAACTGCCCTTAGAAGACGCATTCATTAGGTTTTTGTAAATACCTTTTGGTATATCCTCATACTCATAAGTCTGCCCACTACTCACAAAACGCACTTCTAAGGTTTCGCTATCAGCATCATAACCAACAAGGTCTATCATTGAGGAATCTATTTTTGTGTATATCATACGTATAATGTTGTGTTTGTGTATAAATTTTGGGCAATATAAGATTTTATTTGTTATTTTTTATTGATTTATTGTTATTTTTAGTAATTATTTTTTGTTGAGGGTAGTTTTTAAGGCTATTTTTTGAATTTTGTATATAATTATAACAAAATATACTTAAAAAATATACTATTTTGTTATAATAGTGAGCTAATAAGTTAAAATAACGAGCTAATAAGTCAAAACAACGAGCTAATAAGTCAAAACAACGAGCTAATAAGTCAAAATAGCGAGCTAATAAGTCCAAACAATGAGCTAATAAGTCAAAATAGCGAGCTAATAAGTCAAAATAGCGAGCTAATAAGTCAAAATAGCGAGCTAATAAGTCCAAATAACGAGCTAATAAGTCCAAATAACGAGCTAATAAGTCAAAACAACGAGCTAATAAGTCAAAACAACGAGCCAATAAGTCAAAATAGCGAGCTAATATACTCAATTGAGATACTATTTTGTTATAATAGTAAGCTAATAAGTTATTATTTCAATAAAAAATCCTCTCAAAATACATATTTTGAGAGGATTTTATTACATTTTTCTGTATTGTTTCTGAATTTTCACTCTTTGTATGCTTACTTTTCTGTTTTTGGGATATTTGATAGAATAACTTAGCTTAAAAGTTTTGGTTTCTCCTGCGTTTAGGTTCATTTTCCAGAACAATAAGCCACTTTCTTTATTGAGAGAAGCAGAGGAAACGTCCAAAATTTCCACCGTAATCTCACTATTCCCAGAAACAGGCACTTGGTCTTTGAGTTCTAGTTCTATGGGCATTGTGTTGGTGTTTCTCACGCTCAATTCATAGATAAAAGTTTCTGTAATGGCATTGCTAAGGAAGTTTTTGCTACTAAAATCTTGCTTTTTGACCCTATTTACAATGACTTTTTTATCTCTTCCCAAAGAAACTTCCAGCAAATCATCAGCTCTGCGCAAGTTGATGTAAGTTTTGCCGACATAAGTGTCATTATAATAGATGGTTGCTTCTCCTTCAATGAGATTTAGACTTTCCCAACCCAAAATTTTAGCCATCAAAAACGCATCTTTATCCATTTTTGGCGTAGAAAGATAACTATAATCCGCCTTTAATTCGTACTCATTTATCTCAACAGCATACGCCATACCATCAGAAGGAATATTATATAACTCCTTGATTTCAAACTCTGTACTAAGTTCAGAAACGACTACATCAGAAGAGTTTTCACCCATATTTTGACTATATAAGTCCATTTCTTCATTTACATTTTCTGTAAAACTACCTACCATTTTGCTCATTCTACTTACATTATTATTGTGTTGTTGATAGATATTATTCTGAAAATGCGCTGCTTCTTCAAAATTTATCTTCCAACTCGTGATGTAAGGTGGCGTGGCATTTTGCATAATGTCAGAGGTAGAAAGTTTGAGTTTGACATTATTCCAATCAATTCCTGCATTATTATAAACATTGCCTTTGTAGGTAAAATGAATGGGTTTATCAATACCTTTTCCTCTCAAATCATAGGCAGGCGACCAGCCAGCATCATTGATGACGTAGCTCCACTTAGTCAAAATATTTTTTGTTTCTTTTGCATCAACAATCAAAAGTATTTCAAAAGTTGGCATAGCATCTTTTTGGCGCAGTTTTTCTACATTTTTGAGCGTATTTTCAATTTTCTTATTTTGTTCTTTGATTTTTTTGTTTTGAATAGCAATATTGTCATTTACTTCTCTAATTTGGTTGCGGTAATGTGTAGCAAAAGCCTGCAAATCAGCTACAGACACATTATTTGAAGCATTATTTGCGGAGTTATTGCTCCCAATTCTGTCTATATTTTTGTTAAGCAAGATTTTTTCACTTTGTAAGGCTTCAATTTCGTTGTTAATTTTAGTAATTTCTTCTTCAAAATCACTCATCAAATC
>JANYGM010000195.1 GCA_025362415.1 bacterium | reverse complement strand
GCAACCACAAAAAAAGCTACCGCAAAATCTTTGCAGTAGCTTTTTTTAGTTTATTTGTGGAAGTTCCGACAAAAAAAGTTTTTTAAATATCTTTTTTTGCATAAATAAAGCCTTTATAGCTTGAAAAAATTGAAAGTTGTTCTTTACTTGCTTTGACTTCCTCGTGAAAATCAATGTCAGAACTTCCGCAACGGTTACAGTCTGCTGCAATTCCCCTATTTCCCAAAAATTCTATATTTTCTGAAATGTCTGAAAGAAGTTCTAAAATTTTAGCTTTGTGGTTTTCATTCATTTTTCTTAGTTTGGTTTACAAGTTCTTTGGTGTCCGTTTAGTGCTTGGATAGTTCCAAACTTGCGCTTGCATCTGGCGCAAATTTGCTCGTTATTTTGCTGGGTGTTTAGCTCAAAATGTAGCTCTATCAGCTCATTTTGAGGTTTTAGCTCGTACTTTATGGGAGCTTTTACGTCTTGTTTCCTCAACTCAAAATAATAATCTTCCACAAAGTCATAAAAATCATTTGCCACTCTTTGCGCTGGTTTGCACTCAAAATAGGGAACTTTTGAAAACTCCACCACAAATAATTTTTTCATCTCTTGAAAACTTACCTTATGCGTGCCTGTGTACTTGTCGTAACTTTCCTTAGCAGCTTTGTTCTGATGGTGCGTTAGTGTCATCATTTACTTTGATTTGCTTTGTATTTTTCCAAAAATAGGTTTACAAGTTTGTTGTCTAGTTTCCACAGTAGGTTTTCCGCACTAGCGTATTCGCCCAAGATATGGTGCGCAACATCACCCCAAATCATCAAATAATGTTCTTTAATTTCTTTTTTGTATTCTGGTGTTGTGTCCGCAGAATGATAGTTTTTCAAGTCTGCATCAAGGAACAAAGCGTGTTCCATTATTTCTCTTGCTTCCATTGTGTTAGTTGTTAGGTTTTGTGTCTGGCATTAAATTATTTCCTTCGGCTCTAAGCATTATAAAATACGCCTGAAAATTCCAAAATCCGCCCTTATATCCAAAATGTACGCAAGCGTTTTGCATTTCTTCAAAATTCTTAAATCTGCGACCCAGACAATTGAGGTATGCTATTGTTTCCTCTATTGCCGTATTGTTGCACGTTACGCCTGTGGCGTTGTTTTCTGGTACTGCTTTTTTCTTAGACATTGTTGTAAGTTTTAGTAAATTTCTACTGTTTCTCTGTTGGCAAGTTCTGCTAAAAAGTCGTTTCTAGTGTCAATGATGAACTTAAACATCTCCTCGTGTTCTTCTTTGATGTTATTGTTCTCATCAAACCAATCAACCCAATATTTTGTCTGACTTCCCAATAAGTCCGTATTTCTAGGGAATAGCTCACCGTGTTCGTTTATTCCTTCAACAGAAATAAGTTTTTGGTTATTCTTTCTGAAAGAAATAGCAATTTTTTCATCTTTGAAACAAAATTTGCACAAAACCAATTTTTCTTCTGTTTTCGCTCCACAATATAGAAGTGTGATACAATGGCAATCTTTCAAATTTTCCAAATGGTCAAAAAGTAGCTTTTTGATTTGCCATTTGATAACATTTCCCACTTCATACGGCATTTGTGTGTGGGTCATTAGTGGGTATTTCGTTTGATGTCCTGTTTGGCGCAAATCATCACTTGTGTAGTACAAGCGCAAAAAAACCTTGTTTCTTTTCTTATCTGGCTCAAAACTAAGCCTTTGTCTAGTTTCCATAATCCTTAAAAATATTAAAATGTTAAAATATTAAAAATTTATAATCTATTATATTCACTTTGAAAATCAAAGTCGGGCAAAAAAGGCATCATTTTATAAAAATTTGAAATTTTTTCTCGCCCATTTTCCCAAAAAAACAACTTCTTAAATTCTAAAAAAACACTCCAAACAACTTTATAGGGGAGATGCTGGAATAATCCGCAACACAAAACAGTAAAAACAAAACAAATCAACAGACACTCCGCTTTTTCCCACCTTCTTAAACCTTCTCAAAAGCATTAGACACTCCGCTTTTTCCCACCTTCCCAAAAAATAGTTATCCACACACTTATCCACAATTTTTGCAAATTTTAAAATTTCAAAATTTTACATTCTTATAACTTAATACCATTTTCTTTTTTTCTTATATTCTTAAATACATTTTGTGTGGAAAATTTCCATAGTTGTCTATAAAAAAAAATCAATATAAAAATGATATGTTAGATTTTTCCCTCGTTCATCAGTTGCATAAAATACGCATTTGCAATGGCGTTTCCTTTGGTTTTTCTTAGTTCTGCAATTTTTGCGCTATAATCTTCTTGTGCTTTTTTAGATGCTACTTCTACTTTTTCCGTGTTTCTTCTGCCAATGTTTGCCAAAAGTTCTGTTTCTGTTTTTTCTTGTGAAAAAAAATTTGTTTGTGTAGCTACTGGTTTTCTGAATGCAATTATATCTACTGGAAAATTGATGTTTTTGCAACAAATTGTTCTTTTCTCTAATTTTCCTTTTGCAGTCTTCACGTAAAAATCTCCTTTCTTTGTGGTAGCAACCAAAAGCCCTGCCTGTTGCAATCTAAGCAAATGATTATAAGCTGTTTTTGGGTCGCTTAGGTGATGCATCTTGTCGGAGCTACTCATATACGTTTTTGTTGTTTGCAAGTTGTAATGAGTTTCTAGCTTGTTTGCCTCAAATTTTCTGCAAAAATCCATAATCAAATCCTCATAAGTAGAATAAGTATTATGTTTGATAGCTTTTTGGTGGTTGAGTTTGCGCACTTTAAAACCGTTTTTGTCGGTTTTAACTATCATTGTGGCATCATTCCAATCATTCACTTTTTGCGTGAAGTTCAAAATAGTCTGGTAGCGGTCTATCCCACCAAGAAAATAATTAGGCTTATTCATAATTTTTTGTCGTTTTTGGGCATAGAAATTCCACGCCACATATTGATAATATGTAAATACTTTAATTTAATGGATTAAAATTGTTAGTTGGTAGCTTGTTGAGGGCTTATGCTATTTTCCTTTTAATGAAAGTAGCTTTGATTTTTTCTAGTTTCTCTTTGTCCGTTGTGGTTTTTGCAGCTTGCAGTTTCTCGTCCAAATCAGCTAATAGATCAGCACCTACAACACTTAAAATAGATTTTATGCTTTTCATTTTCTTAGCGTTTTTGGTTGCAACTAAACATTCTACTGACTGCATCAACTCGGTACATTGTCGGAGCTGGAAGATTTTTTTTCTTTTTTTCAGAGAAAAACAATAAAAATATTGCTAATAATGATTTTTTTAGTAATTTTGTCATTGTTATAGTTATTTAGAATACGCCCTGTGCTTCCAACACATTAGGGGCGTATTTTTTGGTTTATACTATTACCACAATTCAGAATCAGGATTTACAAGAATTGTAAGATGTTCAGGATAATACAAAATACAATTAAATACGCCTTACGCTATATTTACGCTACATTTACGCCTTTGTATTATCTTTGTATTTATCTTTGAACTCCTGTAAATCCTGCTTCTGACTGCTTTATACTAATACTTCATTTTCTGTATTTCTTCCTGTACGACAAGCACCAAATTGATAATACTTTTTGAGCTTGTTACAACCTCACTAAAAAAGCTATCTGTAAGACGTTCACTTTCTTTGTGTTGTGCAAGGTGCGCAAGTAGATAGGTTTGTTTTTGGATAAGCTCACTAGCACCTAAGGCGCAAAGCTCACTATCTAATCTTTCTAAAAACGCAATAAATTTCTGTTTGTGTGGAGTTTTTGCCTGCTTACTCATATTATTTTGTCTTAGTAAGATAAAGGCAAAATAAAAACGGCTTGCCCTTTCCCGCTCGCCAAAAACAAATAACACAGATTACCGAAATAAGTATGTAGGATGTTACAATTCCATTACGGACATTGCACGGAGGTAGCAAGCCGTTAGGTCTTATGAACTGTTATTTGGAACAGAATAGGCATAAAAATAGCCTATTCTGTTTGAATAAGCGTTTAACGGCTTATTTCGTTTACTGTTTATTTGTTTTGGCATCTCAAAGGTAGTAATAAAAACTAACATTCCAAATTTTTTGTAAAAATAATTGCTTTATTTTCTCCAGTTTAAATAGTCGTCATCATCATCACGCTCCGAAAAGTGTATTACTGCGCCCAAAAACACAATAATAATCAATCCGAACACTATTCCCTCGTGAAAATCAGACATTAGTAATAGCATAATTTTAAGTTAGTAAAAAAGTTTCTTGTTGTTGCTGCTGCATTAGCCTAAGCGCATTTATAAGCAAATTGTGCATTTCTTGGTCTGCAAGTATATATTTTTCTTTGGCTTCTTCTAAACAAAGGCAAAAACATAAAAAATAGCAACTATTGAGCTTTACGGACATTTCATTTTTCTTATTTGGCTTAAAATTTTTTGCAAATTTTGGCAATAAATCATTAGCAAAATAAAAATTTTGGTTATCCAAACCTATAATTATACGTTTGTGGTGGTCAAAATCAACTTTTCCCCAAAAAACAAGTTCTACTGTTTTATTGTCGCTATCAAATGGTTGTATTTGCATATCAATTTATAAGTTGTTTTCTGCTAAAAATGCTATTTGTAGTTTTTCAAGGCACATTTTTTTATGTTCTAAAATATCTCTATTCCTTTGCATTAGTTCTTGTGGCGCAATAAATTGTTGTTCCAAAAACAACAAAACATTTGTAAGAATTTGTATATCCTTAGTAAAATCTATAATCAGTTCTTGCGCAAGCTCTTGTGTTATTTGTACGTTTTTCATTATGAGCGTGAAAATGGTTTTATTGATGCTAAAAAGAACTTTTTTGCCATTACATCTGGGCGGCGGTTGCACCTATTTACTTGCGTAAGTAGGTTATTTGTTTTAAAATAATTGGGTTTATCTTTTAAGCTCCTACACACTAGGAGCGGTTTAGGCAAGTTCCTTGTCTAGTTTTTCAGTAATAGCGGCTTCCACAAAAGCACTCATACTAAGATTATCCTCTTCTTTGTCAACATTGTATTTTTTGACGAATTTTTTTA
>JANYGM010000177.1 GCA_025362415.1 bacterium | reverse complement strand
CATCTTGATAAAGTTTTCTCCCTATTTCTTTGGTATCTTTTCCAAAAACCTGATTGGCAGTCATTGGAGGAGCAAAACCTAATTTAGAAACACATTCTATCTCAAAATCATCATAATTATCAGGGATTTGCAGTTGTTCTGAAACACCTTGTGCCGTATTATAGAAAATATTATAAATATCTACCTCCAATCTATCACCAAAAAGCGCATTTTTGCGGCGGCGGTAAATTTGTGTACGTTGCATATTCATTACGTCATCATACTCCAAAAGGCGTTTTCTGCTACCAAAATTGTTTTCTTCTACTTTGCGTTGCGCTCTTTCAATAGACTTCGTAACCCAAGAATGTTGGATAACTTCCCCTTCTTTCAGTCCCATTCTATCCATCAATTTAGCAATGTTATCAGAGCCAAAAAGACGCATCAAACTATCCTCCAAACTCACAAAAAACTGCGAACTTCCAGGGTCTCCTTGACGACCAGCACGCCCACGCAACTGCCTATCCACACGCCTAGATTCGTGGCGTTCTGTACCAATAATAGCAAGTCCGCCTGCTGCCTTAGATTCTGGCGTAAGTTTAATATCCGTTCCACGACCAGCCATATTGGTAGCTATTGTTACTGCTCCAGTTCTGCCTGCTTCTGCTACTACTTCTGCTTCTCTTGCGTGTTGTTTTGCATTTAAGACGTTGTGTTTTATGCCTCTCATATTCAGAGAACGGCTTAAAAGCTCCGAAATTTCCACAGAAGTCGTACCCACAAGTACAGGACGACCAGCCGCTACTAATCTTTGTATTTCGTCAATTACTGCACCGTATTTCTCACGAGCCGTTTTGAAAACTAAATCTTCTTCATCTTTTCTCAAAATCTTTCTGTTTGTTGGAATAACAACAACATCAAGTTTGTAGATGTCCCACAATTCACTTGCTTCTGTTTCAGCTGTACCAGTCATTCCAGCGAGTTTGTGGTACATTCTGAAATAATTTTGTAGCGTAATGGTAGCATACGTTTGGGTAGCATCTTCAATTTTGACATTTTCTTTTGCCTCCAATGCTTGGTGCAAACCGTCAGAATAACGTCTTCCTTCCATCACACGCCCTGTTTGCTCATCAACAATCTTCACTTTTCCATCAACAATAATGTATTCTGTATCTTTTTCAAACATACAATATGCTTTCAAAAGTTGGTTAATAGTATGAATACGCTCTGCTTTGGTGGTATAATCTTCTATGAGTTTCTCTTTTCTTTCTGCACGCTCTTCACTAGAAATATCTTTGCTGTTTTCAATTTTAGAGATTTGAGTACCAATATCTGGCAAAACAAAAAACTTAGGGTCTTCACCAGAAGAAGTAATCAAATCTAGCCCTTTTTGTGTCAGTTGAATTTCGTTTGTACGTTCTTCAATAGTGAAAAAAAGCGGTTTATCAGCTTCAGGCATCAGTTTTGAGTTTTCTGCAAGAAAAATAGCTTCTGATTTGTTTAAAAGAACTTTCATACCAGTTTCTCCTAAAAATTTTATCAAAGGTCTGCTTTTTGGAAGTCCTCTAAATGCTCTAAACAAAGAAACGCCTGCATCTTTGTCGTTAGCAGCTAATTTCTTTTTTGCATCATTCAAAAACTCATTTACTATTTGTTTTTGAGCTTCTACAAGTTTTTGAATACGAGGTTTTAGGGCGTGAAACATTTCATCTTGTCCTGTGCGAGAAACAGGTCCAGCAATGATAAGTGGCGTTCTTGCATCATCAATAAGCACAGAATCCACCTCATCAACCATTGCGTAATGATGTTTGCGTTGTACGAGTTCTTGTGGGTCACGTGCCATATTGTCACGTAAATAATCAAAACCAAATTCATTATTTGTACCATACGTAATATGTGCAGCGTAGGCACGTCTGCGGGCATCAGAGTTGGGCTGATGCTTATCAATGCAATCTACAGACATTCCGTGAAACTCAAAAAGTGGTGCCATCCATTCGCTATCACGTTTTGCAAGATAATCATTGACCGTAATAATGTGTACTCCTTTTTCTGCCAAAGCGTTCAAAAATGCAGGAAAACTCGCTACAAGAGTTTTTCCTTCACCTGTACCCATTTCTGCTATTTTCCCTTGATGAAGCACCACACCGCCAATAATTTGTACGTCATAATGCAACATATCCCATTTAACCATATTTCCTGCCGCAACCCAAGAGTTTTTCCAATAGGCTTTACCGTTTCTAATCTCTACGTTAGGTTTATAAATGGCTATTTCTTCATCAAAAGGCGTAATTGTAACTTCTATTTCTTCATTTTCTTTAAATCTTCGTGCCGTTTCTTTGATAACTGCAAATGCTTCTGGCAATATTTCCATCAAAACCTCTTCTAATAGCTTGTCTGCATCTTTGCTTACAGTATCTATTTGAGTAAATATTTTTTCTTTTTCAGCTACATTTGGCTGATTTTCAGCTTGTTGTCTTAGTGTTGCGGTTTGCTCATCAAAAGGGCGTAATCTATCTTTGATAATATTTTTGAGGGTGATTGTACGTCCACGCAACTCGTCATTAGAAATATTTTGCAAACGTGCATATTCTGCATTGACACGCACCACGTAAGGCACAAGCTCTTTACGGTCTTTATCTATTTTTGAGCCAAACACTTTGGCAAGCACTCTAGCAACTAAATTGGACATTTTTTTAATTGTGAATTGTGAATTGTGAATTATAAATTAAATACACAAATAGTTCTTTTTTTGAATTTTTGAAATTCTCTGCAAATTTAATTCCTTTTTTTGATTTTACCTACTAAATGGCTACTAAAAAAGTAATAGAAACAAAAAAACGGAAATTTTGTCAGTAAAATTTCCGTTTTTGATTATTTTGTGGCAAAAAGTCAGTTGGGAGCAATATTAAACAAATTTACTCTTCTGCATCTTCTAAAAGTGCATCTATTTCGGCATCAGAAATAGTATCTTTTTCACCTTTGTTGTAAATGGAGAGTAAAAGCACCATTTCATCAATAATTTTGACAAAAGTAATCACTCTTGCACCTCCAGATTTTCCTTTATTTTTGGAGACAATAGCCAAACGGATTTTATAGACATTATCACGCAAAAGCGTTCCCATTGCAGGATTTTCTGCAAGTTCCGCAAATAATTCTATCACTTCATTTTTCAATGAGGGATATTTTTTTGATAGTTTTTTGAGTTCTTTTGCAAATTTCTTGGATGCTCTTACGTTATAATTCACAGTTTTCCTCCTCTAATTCCTTTAAAAGGTGTTCCAAAGAAAGTGTTTCTAATTTTCCTTGCTTAAAAAGTTTTAGGTCTGCAAACGCCTCTTTTAAATTGGCAATAATTTCCTCACGAGTGTCGCCCTCGTCTATTTCCTCATTTTGGTCATCTTCTATATCTTTGATAGATTTGAGATTTCCCAAAATTTGTACTAATTGCGTTTGGTCTTCGTCAGAGCCATATAAAATGATAGGTTTCATAATGTAGTATTTAGAGATTTTTATTAGCGTTTTGTTTTTTAATTTCTTCTTCCTCATCATAAAGCACTTTTCCATCACTTCCTTCAATTCTTTTGATAAGGCGGATAGTTTTTAGGATTTCTATGAGCATATCATAATCCTCATCTTCACAATAAACTTTAATAGCTTTCATAATATTTTGAGTAATATTTTTTTGGTTTTAGTTTTCCAAATTTAATTATTTCTTTTGATTTTAACTACTAAAAAAGTAATAGATAGGACTTACGCAAAAAAGTTCTAAAACCACCCCCAGCCCCTCCTTAGGAAGGAGGGGAGTTTGTCCCCCTCCTTTTTAGGAGGGGTTAGGGGTGGTTTTTAATAGGTTTTGCGTAAGTCCTAATAGAAACAAAAAACGGAAATTTTGTCAGTAAAATTTCCGTTTTTGATTATTTTGAGGCAAAAAGTTAGTTGGGATTTTGAGAAAGAAATTAAAATATATTTTATTATTTGTCAATAGTTCGTTAAAATTTGGTTATTCCCTAAGCCCAATGAGATAAATTGGGTTGTCAGAAAACTAAAAGTAACACGCTTTTTCCTTTTTAACAAATAAATTTTAACGAACTATTTCACTTCTGCAAAATCACAATAAACCATAGAAATAGGCACATAAAGTGTCTTTGTACTACTAAAAATACCTTCTTTCTTAAAATCCAAAACAATAAAATCATCTTCCACACGTGTAAGCGTGCATTTTGCACCCATAACAGAATCCACATTAACCAAAATATGTATTCCACTTGTTGCTGGAACGTGACCTATTTTTTGCCCTTCCAACTCTTTCAAAAAATCTCTAAATATCATAATTTTAATGGTTTAGTTGATGATTTATCTTTATTTGTAACTGTTTAGGTTGTATTTTGTAGGGGCTGGGCTTGCCCCTGCCCTCGTAGAGCAGGTTTTAGCTAATTTTTTAATGAATAAATTTTTTGTCGTGTTGCTTTCGCACATTGGGCAGGGGCAAGCCCCATAGCCGTCAGG
>JANYGM010000242.1 GCA_025362415.1 bacterium | reverse complement strand
TAGCTTCCTCTGGATTTTCCAAACTGCTTCCCTCCGACCCAAATTCTTCCCCAAAGCCAACAAGCAGACAAGCAAGGGTTTGCGGTAACTTTATTTGAGAAAATACGTGCTACAAAGCCTCAAACAGCTATTCTTTTGGATACTCAATACCGTATGCACGAGCAAATAATGCGTTTTTCTGGTCGTTATTTTTATGAAGATAGATTGCAGGCAGATGAAAGTGTGGCTACAAAGGTTTTGGATATGTTTGATAATGCGCCATTTACGTTTATAGATACGGCTGGTTGTGGATTTGGAGAGGAATTTGGGTCGGAGGGGAGCAGTTTGGAAAATCCAGAGGAAGCTAATTTGCTTGTAAAACATCTTAATAATATGTTGGAAACTGATTTTTTTAAAACCACCCCCAGCCCCTCCTTTCAAGGAGTGGAACTTGATAAAACCACCCCCAGCCCCTCCTTTGAAGGAGGGGAGCTAAATAAAACCACCCCCAGCCCCTCCTTTAAAGGAGGGGAGTTTGTCCCCCTCCTTCCTAAGGAGGGGTTAGGGGTGGTTAAAATAGGCATTATTTCTCCTTATAAAGGACAAGTAAAGTTTTTGGAGAAACTTTTGGAGAATCACCCCAACAAAAACATTATGAATATTGGTACTGTGGACGGTTTTCAGGGGCAAGAACGAGAGATTATTTATATTAGTTTGGTGCGTAGTAATGATAATTCAGAGATTGGCTTTTTGTCTGATGTGCGCCGTATGAATGTGGCTCTCACCCGTGCTAAACGCAAACTTATTGTGATTGGCGACAGCGCAACGCTAGCAAATCACCCATTTTATAAAAAGTTTTTGGCTTATACAGAAGAGATAAACGCCTATAAAAGTGCGTGGGAACTTTCGTATTTGTAGAAAATAGAAGAAGTTTTGTTTTAATTTGTAGAATAGATTTACTTTCACTATTTTTGTAGCGAGTAATATCGTGTATCTACATCAATTATTATGCATTATGAAATACAAAATATCCTTTCAGGAACGCAGCAAGTTAGCCATACAACACTTATCCACGCAACCCTCAATTACCTTAGAAGAGGCAAAGCAACAAGTGAAATGGTTGCAGGAGATAAGCACTACAAAAATGAAGAAGCAAAAATAATAATTGAGTATAGCCATAAAAACAATCTATTTGTAGAAGTTTTAGATGTTAATTTGTTTATTTCTGAAGGTGCTGAACAGAAGGTTTATCTAAAAGAGGATAAGTTTGTCTGGAAACTCAATGATACTATTTATTACGAATCTTGGCAAGATTATTTTTGTAATTTGTTACTCAATAACTATTTTTTCCCAGATACTGCCTACGAGCTAAAAGGCTTTCTTTTGATAGAAAATATCTTGTATGCAGTAGTTGTACAGCCTTTTGTGAAAGCAAATCAAAAAACTGACTTATCAAAAGTAAAGGAATTTATGCTGGCTAATGGCTTTTTAAATACCAAAAATAATGATTATTTTCACCCTATTTTAGGAATTATTTTGGAAGATTTGCACGACGAAAATGTACTAACAAACAACGACATTCTTTATTTTATTGATACTGTTTTTTACATAAAAAATAAATTATAACTAGAAATGAATAACCAAGACAATCACCAAAAAGGTGATAATAAAAATATTGTAGAAGAATTTAATAGCTATCGTAGCGAAATGAATGAGAAAATTCTTTCTGCGGACAATATTGTACTAAAAAGAATTTTCAATTTGGATACTAATTGTTATGCAGAAGGAAGTGTAAGCGTGCAATCTAAAGAAATGATTGGTTTGGCGTGTTCTATGGTGCTTCGTTGTGATGATTGTATTCGTTATCACTTAGGCAAATGCAAAGAAGCAGGACTGACGAAAGAGCAAGTTTTTGAAGTTTTTGCTATTGCAAACCTCATTGGAGGCACTATTGTAATACCACATTTGAGACGTGCCGTAGAATATTGGGAAGCACTTTCTTAGTAATGAATTGTAAATAACTTCCTACTAAACTTTCCAAAAGTTTCCAACTTTTGGAAAGTTACGCCCAAAAACGCTTGTTTATTTTGGAAATTAGTATCTTATTTCCAATACATTACTTAGTGAAGTAGTGAAATAGTGTGTAGTGAGTAGTGGAATACATTATTACGAAAAAAACACTACACACTACTTCACTTTTCACTATTTCACTACTTCACTACTCACTACTCACTACTCACTACTTCACTACTCACTACTTCACTACTTCACTATTTCACTACTCACTATTTCACTATTTCACTACTCACTATTTCACTACTCACTATTTCACTACTCACTATTTCACTACTCACTATTTCACTACTCACTATTTATGATGACTTTGGTTAGTAGAAATATCCGTTATTTGCGCCGCTTACACGGAATGACACAAGAAGAGTTTGCCAATAAAATTGGTATCAAACGTGCATCTTTGGGAGCGTATGAGGAAAGTCGTGCCACGCCCAACCTCGCCAACCTTCAAATTATTGCTAAAACTTTCAATATTTCTGTTGATGATTTGATTAGTTTGGATATTCGTTTGATTAAAGAAAAAGCATCTGTACATACTGAAAATGATATTTTTGATATAAATGTAGAGGAAGATATAAAGGAGGATTTGAGAGAAGATTTAGAGAGAATACAAAAAGAAGCACAGGAAATTATAAGTAGAAATCTTGCAAAAGATTTAGAAGAAAAACTAAAAATAAATCAACAGCAGAATAATTTACAACAAAATAGTTTTCTAAATAATTTTAGAGATAATCAAAAAGAAGATTATAAAAATGATTTTCAGGATAATTATTCAGAGAAAAAGCAAGATTTTCAACAAGAAAAAATACAAAAAACGACTTATCCAACGCTAGAAACAGGTTTTTTTACACCTCAAAATACCTATAATCCAGAAAATAATCAGCAAAACAATCAAAATAAGAAAGCTAAAAATGATATTCCTTTTATAAAATTGCCACAAAGAAACGACTATTTGGCAGGTTATGATAATCCTTCATTTGTAGCAGATTTGCCCCAGTTAAATCTTAGTTTGCTTGCTGATAATGAACAAAATAGAGAAAGTAGAGATTTGCGTGCTTTTGAAATGGGGCAAGATTTCCCCCAGCCAAAGACCGTTTTGATAGGAGAATACATCAAAAATTGGTATAATTTGCAAGATAATTACTACGTGATTGTGTCGCAAAGGCAAGGCATTTTTTATGCAAAAGTAGAAAATCTATTAAAAACAGAAAATTATCTAAAAATCATTATGAATGAAAACACGTTCCGTTTGCCTTTGCGTGAGATTTTTGAGATTTGGCAACCAATTTTGATGATTTCTGCGCATCTTCCAGAGATTGTGCCTCATCCAAACACAAAATTATATTCACTTATAAATGAGCTACAAAATGAAATAAACCAGCTGCGAGGTTTTTGAGGTACGAAATACGAAGTACGAAAATACAATAAAATTTGCTGTACTTTCGTAATTGATAATTCGTAATTTTTAATTGAATTAGTCGTTTTGGAAGATATAATATTGTCTATATCCAACCAAAAACTCTGTTATAATTACTTTAAGGATAGTATAAGCAGGGATTGCGAGTATCATACCCACCACACCTGCAAGGGTTGCGCCTGCAAAAATTACCAAAAATATCTCTAATGGGTGTGCTTTGACACTTTTTGAGAAAATAAGAGGTTGGAAAAATACACTATCAAGTGCATAAACTGACGTAAAAACAATCAAAATCTTTATTAAAATAACAGTTTCAGAGATTTTTGTAGTGGCTATTGTGGTCGCTATGGCACTAGTGGTTATACTGTTTTCTGCGCCCAAAGAAGCGGTAGAAACTCCAACTAAGACACCAAAAGTGATTGATAAAATAGGTCCTAAATAAGGAATAAAATGCACAGAAGCCGCAAATAAAGCTATTGTAATGGCATAATGAATTTCAAAAAAACTAAGTCCTAGTGCAATAAGTGTAAAAGCAGCCATTATTTGTAAGAAAACACCTCTCAGATAGTTAGAAAGGAGTTTTTCTATTTTGTAAATGGCAGTTATGCCTACTTCAAAATACTGATTAGGAATAATATTGATGATTTGGTTACGTACAACGCCTTTTTTCATCAAAATAGAGAAAGTAACAAATGAAACAGCAAGAAACCCTACTAAAATACTCGTGGTAATACTTAGAAAATTATTGATGATATTTCCTATATTAAATTTTTCTACCAAATGAAGTGTTGCGACCCCTATTTCTTTGAAAATAAAGCCTACTTGTTGTTTTATGCCAAATTTATAAATCAATGTTTTTTCTAAATTTTCTATTGGCTGACTTATTTTTGTAGTTATTTCATTTATTTTCAAGGTTTTAAGAAGTTCAATTTGATTAGAAACCAGTGGGACAAACATTGTAATAATACCCAATAAAACACTTCCCAAAAGTCCAAAAGTTATCAAAATGGCTAAAATACGAGGCAAACGCACTCCAAAGACATAAATTTCTGATAAACTATTGACAAGTGGCGACAAGATAGCCACCAAAATAAGTGAAATAATCACAAAAGAAATAATATCAGAGAAAATAACAGAAAAAATCACCAAGAAAATAATACCAATCAGCACAGTTAGGAGTGCTTTTTTGGTTGATTTATTGAAATTTAGGAGTGTTTTGCGCTTGACCTGCATTACTTTTGTAATATATTTTTGGTACGTTTTGAAATTTCCGTATGCAATTTAAAAAAAAAGTTTGAAAAACCTTTGAAAATGAGAAGTATTCGTATATTATTATTATTTTTCTAATTTTTTTGAAAAAAAATCACAAAAAATTTGGTGGATAAAAAAAAAGGTATTACATTTGCATCATCAAAGAGAAGAAAAGTAAAATCTAATCTAAGATAAAGTAAAAATGAGTCAAAAGACTCAAAATTTGCCTGACCGATGGTGTAACTGGCAACACGTCTGTTTTTGGTACAGAAGAGTCGAGGTTCGAGCCCTTGTCGGTCAACAAAACGCCCTTAATTAACAATTAGGGGCGTTTTTTTATGAAATTTAGCTTTCATAACCCCACGTACAACGTGGGGAAACAAGCAAGCAGTGTATAAATATAAATTCATACAACACAGTTCAAAGATATTTATTTTACAGGCATAAACGCTTTGTCGTTGAAATAGCGGTAAAAGCTATCTGCAAAAGTATGTTCATGTTGATTTTTTGCTTTTGGAACAGTTTTAAATTCTCTTACTCCTTTGAAAATAGGTGTAGGGTTTGCCAATTTATTGTCTTCTATGCGTAGGGGTGAAGTTTCATCAAAAGCAAATTTACCTATTGTAGTAGCCAAACGCCCTATTTCAGAAATTCCAACGCCATTCAAAAACGTCTGTGCAATAGTGTTTGTTCCTTCAATTATTCTGTTTTCCTCCACAAAATAAACTTTTTTAATAAGAACACTCGCTGACATTGCTTTACCATTGCCAAAAGTTAGTTCTATGCCCGAATGTTTGTGTTTTGCGTACAAACGTGGATTTTTGAAGTGATAAAAGCACCACTCGCCAAAGGCTTCTTGTCTATCCACAAAAGTGTATTTTTTGTTGTGAATAAAAGCGTCTTTGTGGAGTTCGTGGTATAAAAAAATCTCACATTCTTTGACAATAAAAGTGGATTCCCCAGCTATGATTTTACTATTTTCCAAGAGAGTAGTAGCAATCTGGTCAAAATCTTTGTCATTATTTTCTGTGGGTGTTTTTGCTACAAATGCAGCAAGGACTTTTTCTAAAGCGGTCATTATAGTTTTTATTTGATTGATTTAATATATTATGTTTGTAGTATACTTTTTTAGGTACGAATTTTTTAGGTACGAAGTACGAATAAAATGTACCTCGTACTTAATCTCTATATCCAAAGCGGGAGAGTTGTTTATCTACTTTTCTCCAATCTTTTTCAACTTTTACGTGTTGTTCTAGGAAAATATGTTTTTGAAAAAACTTCTCCATATCTTGGCGTGCATCTTGTCCTATTTTTTTTAGTGCTGTGCCACCCTTTCCTATCAAAATACCTTTTTGACTATCTCTTTCTACCAAAATCTCTGCTCTGATACGAATAATATTTGGCTCGTCTTTGAATTCTGTTATTTGAACCTCACAACTATAGGGAATTTCTTTATCAAAATTCAAAAAAATCTTTTCTCTAATGATTTCAGCAGCAAAAAAACGCTCACTTTTATCTGTAAGAGAATCTTTATCAAAATACGCTGGGTGAACAGGAATTCTTGAGATAATATGTTCCAAAACACCTGCTGTATTAAAGTCGTTTAGCGCAGAAATAGCAATAATTTCTGTTGCGTTGATATGTTCTTTCCAATAAGCTATTTTCTCATCAACTTGCTCTTGTGTAGCAGTATCTATTTTATTGATAATGAGGATAATAGGTGTTGTAATTACTTTTAATTTCTTCAAAACATCATCTTCATCATAACGCTCGTGTATGTCTGTAACGAATAAAATCACGTCAGCATCTTCCAACGAACTATACACAAAACCCATCATAGCTTTATGTAGCGCATATTTTGGTTCAATAATGCCAGGAGTGTCGGAGTAAACTATCTGAAAATCAGGGCTATTAATAATACCCATTATTCTGTGGCGTGTTGTTTGTGCCTTAGAAGTGATAATAGATAATCTTTCGCCCACAAGTCTGTTCATAAGTGTGGATTTGCCCACATTTGGTTTTCCAATAATGCTTACAAAGCCTGCTTTATGGTTTGGATTTTCCGTTATTTGTTCTATCATTTTCTTTATATAAATTTTGCACAAAAATAATAAATAAATAGTATAAAACTAAATAAAAATATTTTTTTTTAGTTTTTTAGGTTTATTTAAGCCTTTTTCATCATTAAAAATCAATTTTTCCAAAAAAAATGACTTTTTTCGTACCTCGTACTTCTCACTTCATACTTTTTTAGCGTTGGCTACGGCAACGGTCAGAGCAGTATTTGACTTCGTCCCAAACCTTCTCCCATTTTTTGCGCCAGCTAAATGGTTTTTGACAAACGACACAGATTTTCTCTGGGAAATCAGATTTTTTACGTATTTTCATAAATTATTTTTAACTGTTGTAGGTTGTATTTTGTAGGGGCTGGGCTTGCCCCAGTAATGTTAATTTCTAAAAAAGTGCTATACTTTGTGTTGTCCAATGTTTCCATTGGACAACAAATATAGCTTTTAAATACCAGTTTTTGGAGAAAATAAAACGTGAAAATCATTATTTTCTCCAAAATGAGAAATC
>JANYGM010000159.1 GCA_025362415.1 bacterium | reverse complement strand
AGAAAAAACTGGTCGTGTAGTAGCTACAAGCCCTATTGCACCTCCATTGGCATTAAGTAGGGCTAGTAGCTACTACACGACCAGTTTTTTCTGCTAGTAATTCTGCTGTAAACAGTGCGTTTTATATGGATAATGTCTTTAAACCCATTAACGGCAAGATGCCTCGTATTGGTGATGTGATGCGTAAAACCAAAAATAATAGCTTACGAGGCATTGCAAACCGTAATTTCAGTTTACTGGGAGACCCTTCTATGCGTTTAGTTTATCCAGAAGACAAAGTTGTTATCAAAAAAATCAATGATAAAGATATTCTTATCACGCAAGATACCATTAAAGCACTTGCAAAGATAAAAATTGAAGGAGAAATTCAGAATTTTGTAGGTACAATCAATGCTGATTTTAATGGCATACTTGATATAGTTGTTTATGATAAAATAACTATTAGAAGTACCCTAGAAACACCTATAACGACTTTTAGAGTGCGTGAAACTAAACTTTTTGAAGGAAAAGCAACTATCAAAAATGGTAAATTTATGGTAGAATTTGTTGCACCAAAAGACATCAATTATACCTTTGGAATGGGTAGAATACTGTTTTATGCACAAAACAAGAATGCAGCAGGCGTTTCTGACAGAGATGCCAATGGTGACAAAAGTGATATTTTGGTAGGTGGAAGTTCTCCTATTGCCTCAAATGATGACACGCCACCTCTTGCAGAACTTTTTATGAATGATTTTTCTTTTAAAAATGGAGGTCTTGTGAGCAAAAATGCTACTTTTATAGCAAAACTTTCTGATGATAATGGTATAAATATTTCTGATGCAGGTGTTGGGCATTCTATTACGGCGTATTTAGATGATAATCAAGATAATACGTTTATTTTGAATAACTTTTATACTGCTGATTTGGATACTTACAAAAGTGGAATTTTGCGCTTTCCTTTGTATGATTTGGCAGTTGGAGCGCATACACTTACTTTTAAGGTTTGGGACACACACAACAATTCTACTGAAAAAACAATTAGTTTTAGAGTAGTTGAAAAGGGACAATTAGAAATTATCAATGTGTTTTCTGCTCCAAATCCTTTTAATGATAGTGAAACTGCCGTTTTTTATTTTGAACACAACAGAGCAGGAGAAGATTTGGAAGTAAGTTTGGAAATAGTAAACCTTACTGGACAAAAAATAACTACCTCACAATCTACTGTTTTAGCGAGTGAGGCACGTAGCAAAGCCTTTGAATGGAATGGCAAAAATGCTAATGGTGAGCGCATAGCAGACGGATTTTATATTTATCATATCATTGTAAAATCACTTGTAGATGGCGCAACTGCAAAAAAAATAGGCAAAATTGTAAAAAGATAAATTTTTTAATTAGGAATTGTGAATTAGGAATTAGGAATGAATACATTTATTGGTATCAACTTTTGTATTTCTTAGTGTTTTCTTAGTGTGTATTTCTCTGTGAACTTAGTGTTAAAAAGAAACAAACTTAATTAAAATGACCAAAACAATCAATCCAAAAGATATTTCTACTGGTGAATTTCACGCTTTGATGTTGGGAGCTATTGCGCCACGTCCTATTGCGTTTGCTAGCACAATAGACAAAGAAGGCAACGTAAATCTTAGCCCTTTTAGTTTTTTTAATGCTTTTGGCTCAAATCCTCCACTTTTGATATTCTCTCCTGCTCGTCGTGTACGTGATAACACTATCAAACATACTCTAGAAAATGTCTTAGAAATACCAGAAGTAGTGATAAATATTGTTAATTTTCCTATGGTGGAGCAGATGTCGCTTGCTAGTACGGAATACGGAAAAGGCGTAAATGAGTTTGTAAAGGCAGGTTTTACTGAAATAAAGTCAGATAAAATACGCCCTCCTCGTGTGGCGGAAGCTCCTGTGGCGTTTGAGTGTATTGTGAAGCAGGTCATACAGACAGGTACGCAAGGTGGCGCAGGAAACCTAGTTATTTGTGAGGTGATAATGGCGCATTTCAACGAAAATATTTTGGACGAAAACGGCAAAATAAATACTCCAAAAATGGATTTGGTAGCTCGTATGGGCGGAGATTATTATTGTAGAGTTATTCCAGAGGCACTTTTTGAAATTCCCAAACCGCTTGTAAGTAAAGGAATTGGTTTTGATAATTTGCCTTTACACATAAAGGAAAGTCATATACTTTCTGCCAATAATCTTGGAAGACTTGCCAACGTAGAAAAACTCCCAACTTCAGAAGAGGTAAAAAATTTCAAAGAAAGTATAAATTTTGATGAAAATTCTAATCTACATTTAGAAGATTTGCACAAAAAAGCACAACATTTATTAGAACAAAACGACTTAAAAACAGCGTGGCTAACACTTTCTTTAGTTTCTTAAATAAGATTTTGTAATTAATTTATTATGTTATGATAATGTAAAAATGATATATAATTAACTGATTATAAACATTTTGTATTCATTCATAACTCACAATTCATAACTATTTATGCCTATTATTTCAGAATTATACACTTATCCTATTAAATCTTTGGGAGGAATTTCTCTGCAAAATACCTATTTAGACAAATTTGGGCTGACAATGGATAGGCGTTTTATGCTCATTGATAGCCATAATAAGTTTATGTCGCAAAGAGAAATACCAGAATTGGCTCTTTTTAGGCTCAAATTTGAACAATCAGGCTTTACAGTAGAACATATGAATCATAAAAACCAAGAGATAATTATCAATATAAAAACTGAACAAGCTGATAAAGAGTTGAATGTGCAGATTTGGGACGACAATGTAGTTGCAGAATCCACTAGCAACGACATTGATAATTGGTTTTCTGATATGTTGCATACCAAAGTACGTCTTGTGCAGATGCCAGACAGAGGAATACGTCAAGTGGACACAAGATATGCACCAGAAGGCACAATGACAGCTTTTTCTGATGGATTTCCTATTTTGCTGATTAGTCAGGCTTCGCTTGATGATTTGAATGATAAACTTTTGGCGAATGATACCCCAAAAATAACAATGGATAGGTTTCGTCCTAATATTGTGGTGAGCCATACAGCCGCTTTTGAGGAAGATACTTGGCAAAATTTTCAGATAAATGGAATTAAGTTTACTTGTGCAAAACCTTGCGCTAGATGTATTGTAACTACCATCAACCAACAAACTGCCATAGCAGGCAAAGAACCACTAAAAACGCTTGCTACTTACCGTAAATTTGAAAACAAAGTGCTTTTTGGACAAAATATTACTTTTGAATTTAGTACGAATATGCTTAGTAGAATGCTTAGTGTAGGACAAGAAATCAAAAGATAAGTAGGTTTTCTCTAATTATTTTACGTTATGATAATGTCAAAATGGCACTTAACTAACTGATTATAAATATTTTTTCTGCCGTTGCTGGTGTTCTAGCGTTAGCAACACCAACAACGAACTAAAAAACCTGACACCATAGGAAAACCACCAAATAAGGTGATTTTGTGCTTATAGAAATGCTTAAATACATTGTTTGACGTAGTGCGTTGTTGGTGTCGCTAACGCTAGAACACACAACAACGGCGGAAAAGACATATCAACTAAGGCGCAAACTTTTTAAAAATATATTTTAAAATTTAATTTTTAAATATATTTTAAATACCAAATAAATGCTATTTTTTAGTACCTAAACAGTTACAAAATATTTAGGTCATAATTGTTTAATTATCAAATAATTATGACCTCTTTAATTTCTACAAGTTAAGGATCTTTTTTGTAGTGTCTGCGTAATTCTGGAGATGGCTTCATTTTATGATTAGTATCCACTATCACATCATAATCCATTGCTTTTGAGGTTATTTTTATTGCCTTGCCGTATCTTTTAGGTTTTCCATCAAAATGAATTAGTATTTTACTTTTTTCCAGTCTTAAATCTACAATATTCTCAGCCCTACAAATAGTATCTATTTTGCCATTTTTTTCTATTGTAATATAATCTGGAGTTATAGTGGAAATGGTAGAATAATAAAACCATTCTAATTTTGATACACTATCTTTCATCTCTTTTAAAAATAATCTATCCTCGTAAGTTGATTCAAAAGAAGGAATGCAGCTGTGTAATAAAAGAGATAAAAATAATATTTTTGCTTGTTTCATAATTTATTTAGTTTGGTGTCAGGTAGAAAAACCTGACACCACAGGCAAAAATATTATTTTTATCTCTTTTATTACACAGCTGCATTCCTTCTTTTGAATCAACTTACGAGGATAGATTATTTTTAAAA
>JANYGM010000104.1 GCA_025362415.1 bacterium | reverse complement strand
AAAATAATGTTTCAAGGTGAAAATGCGCAACAAAAACTCAATGAAAAACTCACTAAAATAAAAAATATTTTAGATGTTTTGCAGACCAAAAGAGATTTTTTGTTTGAATATGCAAAAAAACGAGATTATGACCCAAAAGACTCACACACGCAAGCGTGGGCGACTTTGAGAGAAATAGAAACTATTTTTGAACAATATCACCAAGCAAAAAATGACCTTGTAACGCTTGTACGTGCTTTTTATGAGGCGCAATATCCACCCAATGACAAACAACCACAAATCAGCAAAGCTAGTAATGAATTTTTAAAATCTCTCAAAATATGTAAAAATATTCTTATTGATACAGATAAAGGAGATACAACAAAAATAAGAGATTATAACGCTCAAATAGCAGTTTTAATCACGCAATATGAAACAGAAAAGGAAATTTATCTGAAAAATATTTATAGTTTTGGTAAAAATAACGGACTTGACCCCACTTACCGCTACGAATCTTTTATCAATGATTTGAAAGCATTTTTACAAAAAAGTGAATATTCTTTGAAAGTTGATGCACGAAAACTACAGCGTAATTCTTTTAAAGAACTGCTCCACAAGCATTATAACAGTGATTTAATCAATAAATATAACCGTTATGGACGTGGCGTGGCTTATTCTTTCAACGCTTTTATTGTCCTTGCTAACGGCAAAGATATACAAGAACAAGCAGAAATACCTATGGAATACATTAAAAATGGAAGCATAAAACTTGACATCAATACTAATGTTTTGCTCAAATGGGCAGAAGAACCTCATAAATTTAAGATATTTCAGCAAAAACCAAAGGAAAAAATTAACGAGAAAGAAATTGTGAAAGAAGTAATAAAAGAAGATGAAATTACAGAAACCAACTTCAAAGAAGTGGAAATAGGCAAACCAATTGCTTTGAAAAATGTGCTTTTCAAAATTTCTACGGCAGAGCTTTTACCTGATTCTAAGCCAGAATTAGACAATTTGGCAAAATTTATGCAAGAAAATACCAGCGCAGAAATCCAGCTGGAAGGACACACAGACATAGAAGGCAATGCACAAGGAAATATGAATTTGTCTAGAAGTCGTGTAGAAGTGATTAGAAATTATCTTATGAAAAATCAAATCAATAAAAAACGTATCAAACTCAAATGGTTTGGTGCAAGCAAGCCTCTACGTACAGATGGCACGTATGAAGACCGCAAAATAAATAGGCGTGTGGAGTGCATTTTAATCAAAAAATAGCCACACAAAAAACAAAAGCGCAAACTGGAAAGTTTGCGCTTTATTTAATTTATGAGTAAATTGCCTACGAATGAAAATTAAATAAATTAATATTTTACATTAGTATTTCGTACCTCTTATTTTGTACCTCTCTTATCTGTCTTTCGTGATATAAGGGAGTGTTTCATTTTCCTTAGAACGCCCCTGCCTAAGATTTTCCTTCTTAGGATCTTGCTGTGGCACTATTTGCGGCTGTGTTATGGTATTCGTTTTCATAGTAGTAAATTATTTTAGTTGTTTTGTTTGATTATTCACTATTTTTTACTGCTTACGCTTGTATTTCAAAAGGTATGCCAATTTTTTATTAAATGCAAAAAAATATTAGAAATTAAGTATTTTCTTGTTGCTGTAAAAGTTCCGTTGCAAATTTCTGATACTAATGTTTTTTGCGGTCTTCAAGAAAAAATACTCAAAAACTGCCTAAAAAGTGTATTCCCGCAATGGGGCTTGCCCATTGTTTATTTTGATATAATTTCAATTTGCTGATTATCAATACTTTAAATATCAATAATTTCTACACCACAAAAAACATTAGTATCAGAAAAAACCCAAAATAATGAAAAATATTTATATTCTATTGATAATAATATTGTTAGCTAGCTGCAAATCAGATGAAAAACCAGACGACAACCTAAATCTAAGATTTGAGGTGTTGGAAAGTGAAATGAAACATATTCCTACTAATATTGGCATTGAAGATAGTTGAGATTATGATGGTAGCGGTGATTATTGTGGCTATTATGGTAAGTTTAAGCCATTCCAAAATAACCCTTGTGGAAAAAGGTCAGATTATATCAAACTTGCTAAAATACGCATTATCAATGAAGGAGAAGCAATATCTATATTTCCAAAGTTTAGGCATTATTTTCCTACTAACGGTTGGATGAGAGCAGGCAGAGAGATGAATAGAACTATTTATTGTTTTTATGAGCAAAATTATGATGATTGTAGATTTTTCTTACCTAAAAATGATAGCATAATTGTTTACTTTGGTTATAGTTCTTTAGTACAACCAAATACAGATACTTTGGGCTTTGGTTTAAAATGGAAAAGAGATAGTTTGGGACAAGATTATGTAAAATTCTATTTGGATAATCAGAAAAAATTAAAATATCATTCAGTTGAAAAAGGTCGTAGAAATAGTATTGTTGATAACTCCCCCTATTATCAGTATTGTTGTACCATTTTAAAAGACGTTGTAGAAGATACAGTTGTTAGAAAATCACGCAGGTATTAAATTTAATTTAAAAATGAAAAAAAATATTGTTTTTATGGTATTTGTCTTGCATACGTGTCTATATACGTGCATATATGCGCAAGAAACGTATCCAAGCGCACTAGAAATTGCTTTAAAAAAGCCTGAAGCCGCTACCAGTTTGGGCTTGGACGGAAGTGAGCCTACTATTTTTATTCAACAAATACCAAAACTAATTAATTTGACGAATTTATCTATACACGGTGAAAAAGTAACGCAAATTCCTGCTGAAATAGCAACACTTAAAAAACTGAAATCATTATCCATTGAACAAGTTAATGTGATAGATTTTAAAGTGATTGGAGAACTAACCAATTTAGTACAATTACATTTAGTTAATTTCAAGACCTTGCCAGAAGAAATAGGGAAATTGATTAACCTAGAACACCTATATTTGAATGGTTATGAGTTGAAAACACTTAGTTCTCAAATAGGAAAACTCACAAAGTTAAAGAATTTTAGTTTGAATGATACAAGTATAAAAGTATTCCCTGCTGAAATTGGAAATCTTGTCAATTTACAAGAATTTTATATAAATGACCGCCAATTAGAGGAATTACCCAAAGAAATTGGAAATTTAACCAATATTAAAAATCTTAATATTCAAGGAGAAAATTTTAAAAGACTTCCAAAGGAAATAGGAAATCTGACTAAATTAAGTGTTTTAACTATTCAATATACTAAATTAGAAGAATTACCCAAAGAAATTGGAAACATAACTAATTTAATCCAGTTAAATCTCACTGCTAACAAAATCAAGGCACTTCCACAAGAAATTGGAAATCTCCAAAATCTCAAAACAATAAAAATAATACAAGAATCACAATTAACCGCACTTCCAGCCACTATTGGAAATCTTAAAAATCTCAAATATTTACGCATAACGCAAGGTACAATTACAAGTATTCCCAAAGAAATTGGGAATTTATCACAATTAGAAGATTTATATTTGTTCTTTAATAGGCTCACAACGCTCCCAAACGAACTAAATCAACTAAAAAAATTAGAAAGAATGCTTTTGCACGGAAACCCATTTGAAACCATTCCAACACCTTTGTATGCGTTTTTGGAAAAATACGGCTATGGAGATGCTGGCAACATCAGAGAACTACGCAAAAGTGACGAAAAAATGAAAAAATATGCCATTTGGACACTCACAATAGTGCTTTTTAGTTTTTTCTTAGTAATATTTATTTTAAGAAAACGAAATGTTAAGCAAAAATAATGAAAAATATTTGTAAAAATACTTTTATCTTCTTGATAATATTGATGTTATTCAGTTGCAAATCAGATGAAAAACCTGATGACAACCTAAATCTAAGATTTGAGGTGTTGGAAGACAGTATGCGCTATATTCCTACGAATATTGGCATAGAAAATACTTGGGATTATGGGCATTATAGCACTAATTGTAAACCTTATGGAATGTTTAGATTATTAAAAGATGACCCTTGCAGATTAAATCCTAATCACCTAAAACTTGCTAAAATACGCATTATCAATGAAGGAGAAACAATTTCTTTATTTATGTTTTCTAGGCATTACTTACCTACTCAGAGTTTTACAAGAAAAGGCATTGAGAAAGATAACGCAATTTATTGTGGTTATGGGGCTAGAGGTGATGACCGCATTATTTTTCTAAAAAAAAATGATACCACAACACTTTATTGGGGTTATAGCTCTGAAATACAAGCAGATACAGATACTTTTGGTTTTTATTTGTCTTGGAAAAGAGATAGTTTGGGAGGAGATTATGTGAAATATTATTTGGATAGTAAGAAAAAACTAAAATATCATTCAGTTAGGAAAGGACGCAGAAATTCCTATCCTGGTCATCATTATAAGTATCAAAAATATTCTACTATTATGAAAAAACTGGTAGAAGATACTATTATCAGAAAAGAAACAGAATAATTCCCCCAAGATTATTATTCTTGGGGAATTAAGAGGTTTTATTTATGTTTGTGATGAAAAATATTTATATCTTATTGCTAAAAACTTGCTAAAAACCACTTTTATTACGCTTCTATCAATTCTGGCTCAATACGCAGGTTTTCAATAATGAATTTTTGGCGTTCAGGCGTGTTTTTTCCCATATAATATTCCAATATTTTTGGAATATTGGTATGTTCTTTCAAAATAATTGGTTCTAAACGGATATTTTCACCAATAAAATTAGAAAATTCATCTGGAGAAATCTCACCAAGTCCCTTAAAACGTGTTATTTCAGGGTTTGTACCTAATTGTTTGATAGCTCGTTGTCTTTCTTGGTCAGTATAACAATAAACCGTTTTTTGTTTGTTTCTCACTCTAAAAAGCGGTGTATCAAGCACATACAAATGCCCATTACGTGCCAAATCAGGGAAAAACTGCAAGAAAAACGTCATCAAAAGTAGTCTAATGTGCATTCCGTCAACGTCTGCATCTGTAGCAATCACAATTTTATTATAACGCAAACCTTCCATTCCATCTTCAATATTGAGTGCGTGTTGCAAAAGGTTAAATTCCTCATTTTCATAAACCACTTTTTTGGTCATATCAAAGCAGTTGAGCGGTTTTCCACGCAACGAAAATACGGCTTGCGTTTGCACATCACGAGCTTTTGTGATAGAACCACTTGCAGAATCTCCCTCCGTAATGAACAAAGTTGTATCAAAATGACGTTCATTTTTGACATCTTCCAAATGCACACGACAATCACGCAGTTTTTTGTTGTGCAAATTTGCCTTTTTTGCCCTGTCATTAGCCAATTTTTTGATGCCTGCAATGTCTTTTCTTTCTCTTTCAGACTGCAAAATACGCTTCAAAAGCGCATCAGCCGTTGTTGGATTTTTGTGCAAAAAATCATCAAGATTTTTCTTCACAAAATCATTGATAAATGAGCGCACAGTAACCATAGCAGGCGCACCTGCAATGTTGGCACTGTCTGGGGTCATTCCAATAGAGCCTAATTTTGTCTTGGTTTGCGACTCAAAAACAGGCTCTTGCACCCTCAAACTAATTGCCCCAATGATAGAAGCACGAATATCTGCCGCCTCAAAATCTTTCTTAAAAAACTCTCTCACAGTCTTCACAAGTGCCTCACGAGTGGCTGCAAGGTGCGTTCCACCTTGTGTGGTGTATTGCCCATTGACAAATGAATAATATTCTTCACCATATTGGTTGCCGTGAGAAATAGCAAGTTCTATGTCGTCAGCTTTTAGATGTATGATAGGATAGCGCAGACTTTCAACGTCTGTTTTGCGCTCCAAAAGGTCAAAAAGCCCATTTTTAGAAAAATATTCTTGTTTATTGAAAAGAATTTTTAGTCCTGCATTCAAAAAAGCATAATTCCAAATTTGGTCTTCCAAAAATTGTGGAATAAAATTATAGTTCTTAAAAATAGTATTATCTGGCTCAAAAGTAACAATAGTACCATTTTTGGCAGATGTTTTCTCAACAGGACAATCATTGATGAGTTTTCCTTGCTCAAATTCAGCTATTTTAGTTTCTCCATCTCTGATAGATTGTACCTTAAAATAGCTTGAAAGGGCATTTACGGCTTTTGTACCCACGCCGTTCAGCCCCACAGATTTTTGAAAAACACTAGAATCATACTTTCCACCTGTATTTATCTTAGAAACGCAATCAATGACTTTTCCTAGCGGAATACCACGCCCATAATCACGTATTGTAACTCGTTGATTAGTAACAGTTATTTCAATTTGCTTGCCGTGTCCCATCACGTATTCATCTATGCAATTATCCATTATCTCCTTCACAAGGACATAAATGCCGTCATCTTGCGCAG
>JANYGM010000039.1 GCA_025362415.1 bacterium | reverse complement strand
TTATTATATCTATTGCTTCTTGTGTTTCCATTGCCCACGTAAGGCGCATAGGGTCAGAAAAGCCCGCAGTACGAGCCAAATTATCCATAGCAATACGCACTGCAAGCCCTTCACTAGCTTGCCTTTGCGAGCCAAATTGTTTGCTTTCTTTCTTAAATTTCTGCAAAAATTGATACCTTGTAAGTACCTCTTTATCTGCGTTTTTCTTATTAAGTGCCACAAGTCCATACACACGCAAATAGTCTTGATTGCGCTTTTCTACTATCCTTTTAGTTATCTCTTCAATGCCGACACTTCCCAAAATAACATCTGCATAAAGTTTGGCACGAGTGTGTCCGTTGCCGTCAGAAATGTACTTTGCAGACTCATAAAGCAGTTTCCAACGGTCTTCACCCAAAGATTTGTAGATAGCCTCAAACCAATCTCTATCCACTCCACCCTCTTTGAAATCAGCTATTTCTACTTGTGAATATTTAGAAATTTCTGTTTCTGTTTCTTCCGAATGATAGCCGTTTGCGTGTGCGTGAAGCCACCAAACCGCCTGTGACATATCTTTCCAACCTAGATTTTCCTCTGTATATTTGAGCCATTGTGGCGCATACATTGCCGCCTCTACAAGGCGTTTTTCAGTAATTTTAGCAGCTTTTATTTTTTCGTCAAAATCTTTTTGAGTTTCTGATAATACTAAATTTGGAGTTGTATTATTCAAAGAATTATCTTCTGTTGATTTATCTTCTTTGGCTGATTTTTTGGTTACTTTTTTTGTAGTTTTTGTGGCTACTTTTTCTGTTGAAATTTCAGTAGAAGTTGTAGCATTAGAAGGAGTTTTTGCAAGAATTTCACAACGCTTTAAAAGTGTGCTTAAAATCTCTCTTTTGCTATATTCTTGGTTTCCCCAACTAGAAATATAGCCTCTGTTGAGTGTATCTTTGCCCAAACCAAGCAAAATATTCACAAAATTATCCATTCCATAAATCACTTGAAGATTTTTTGCGAGATTGGTAACAGGCGTAGAAGAATCCCCTCTTTTGAGTTCTATTTCTAAAATGCGGTTACGAGCAAAATCAGTAAATTCATTCAAAAACGAAAATTGTTCTACCAAAACAGCTTCTTTTTGGTATTTATTACGGTTTTCATATTTTTGCGTAAGTTCCGAAATAAAATCACCTTGCATTACACGTGCAAAAAGTTCATTTTTCGTGATTAGCCCCAAGCTATAAGCACGAGCAGAATTATGAGGAGATGCAATATAACTTGCTCTGTCTTTGTATTCTTGTGGCACAGTTTCATTTTTCCACTTATTAAGTTGCCAAAAAGCCTTAAATTGTTCATCAGACATACTTCCAGCATAATTAGAATAAGCATTATAAACAACATTGATAGTGGCAATATTGCGCCAAGTGTATTCGTATGTACTCCATTTCGTTTTTTCAACACACACTTTTTTGCCTTCTTCTTTGTCAATGTTTGCAAATAAAGTACGCACAAACCCTTCTAAAAAGTCAATTTTATTAGCGTAATTATTCTTATTATTGAAGATATTTAAGATTTGTAAAATAGGATTATTCCAATAATACTCTCCTAGTTTTGGTATCTTAGGAATAAACACTTTTTCACTAACACTTTTCAGCGTTTTAGGAAAAACTGTTTTTAAAGTTTGTGTTTCTTCTTCTTTTTCGTTTCCATTTCCCTTTGTGTCTTCTGTGTCGTCCTCATCTTCATAATCTTCATCTTCAATATTTGCCTGTTCTTCTTCCTCTTGCTCATCAATTTCTTCTTTCAAATCTTTCCCCAAAAGAATCAAAAACAAATCCAAATCAGTTAGTTTGGAGTCATCAAACCACTTTTTCCAAACATCAGCAAGCGGATAATTATTAAATGCTTCTTCTGGAGTGAAAGTTTCACCTTCTTTTAGGCGTTTGAGTTGTTGAAAATCATTGCCCAAAAGCACCGTATTCATAGAATTGTCCCAATTTTCGTAGGAATATTCAAAAGTTTTGTTGTCGTTGTAGAGTTTTTCTAGCCTTTTGAATGCTTTTGCAATATTTTCAGGCGTTTGGCTCAAACCAAAAGGGTTTTTAGCAGTTTTGACAAAATAATCTCCCTTTTCATTTTTGCCAACAACAGGCTCAACGTAAGGCGTTTTGTCTTGTGCATCATACAAACCGTAGCCATTTTCTGCATTATAATCTAGCGTAGCATCACCAGAAAGAAGATTATCAATCATAATCTTCTCCTGCGCTGTTATTTTAGGGTTTTCAGAAAATTTTTGCGCTGCTTTTTCTATCCAAGTGATAGGCAAAAGTTTATTTTTTTTGATTTGAGTAAGCAAATCAACTCCTGCCAAACGCTGCTCCGCATTGCCTTTGAGTATGTTTTCAGTAGATTTTTGTAGCATTTCTGGGCTAAGTTTCAAAAAAATCTGTATAACAGATTTACGCAAATCAGCCGACTTTCTGCCCAACATTTCCTCAAAAACGGCAATCTCTTTGTCCTCAATTTTGGCACTTGCAAGCACACGCATAGCGGCATCACGTATGCTAGAAGAACGGTCTTTGACTATTTTAATGGCAAAATCACGCTGAAAAGTGCTTACAGGCTCACGTTTTTTATTTTCGTCATAACTCCATCTGCTATAATAATCACCTAAAATATTTCTTGTAATGCTCTCACGCCCTGATATTTCCATATTATCAAAGTGCGCCAAAATCTTATTTATTTCTGTTTCATCTTCAAAATCAGTAAGTTGAATCATATTTTCATAAATATTACTTTTATTAAAAGTAATATTCAGCCACGAAAATACCTGACTTTCAAAAGTTTTGGTTTTTTCAGAGATTTCCTTGTTTCTTTTCTCCAAAATATCAAAAATTTCTCCTATTTTGTTGCCTTTTTTGCCACCAAAATTCTCATTCAAAAAGTCTTTAAAAGGAATTACATTATTCCATCTTAGCAAATCCATTGCAGATGCAAAAACTGCCAAATGAGGGAATTCTAAGCATTTTAGGGCATATTTTATATTGATTTCTTGGAAATTTATTTGCTTTACAAAATTCAAAACTAAAAGCAGTTTTTCTGCATTTTTGTCTTTAATTGCTTCATCAGCAATATATTCCAGCAAAGGATAGGTTTTTTCTATATCATAAACCCCTTGCGCCCACAAAATCATATAAATTTCTGCATTATCTTTGCTGGCAAGCGCAGCAGCAAAAGAGGCTGATTTAGTTGTAAGTGGCTTTGCGTGAGTGATTTCGTTTAAATACTTATCAGCTAGCTTCATAAAGCGGATAATTGTACTTTCTTTCTCTGCTTCCCAACCTAAACCTACCCATACATCAAGCGCACGCACCACAGACGAAAATCTAGTTAGTTTCTCATTGATAATGAGTGAGATAAAGCGTTTCATTGCTCCCAAAGAAGTTTCGTCTAGGCATTCCAAAATAGTTTGTCTAAGCCCTTCCTGACGTTGTGCAGCAAGCAAGAGTTTTTCTATTGCTTCCCAAGCCTCTTCATTTTCAGACATTAGCATAGCCTTAATGACATAATGGCTCACTTTTGCAGTGTCGTGGCGGTTGTAGGCAATATCCAAAAAAAGTGGAAGGATATTTTTATCTTTTTGATTGATAGCAGCAACCCAAAGATACTCTATTTCAGCATTTCCAAGATACAAAGTATTGCTATAAATAGCATATTCAGCCAGCGTAAGGTCGTGTGTGAGGTAATTATTTAACTTTATAATGGTGTTTAGTTGATTTTCAAAATGCACCTTTTCAAGATTTGGTGTACGAAAAGAACGGCGGTTGTAGCCTTGTTGAAAGGTCATTTTAGGGAAAATTTCCATTGCATCTTTGATGTATTTGGCTTTTTCTTCACCAAAAAAATATACCCAAAGTGCCTTATTTTCGTCCCAAAAGTTATTTTTTGAGTTATTACGGATTTCTAAAATGCGCAAATAGCGTTTTGAATGCTGATTTAGCCACTCATAATAGTTGTGATAGGGGTCGTTTGGTGTATCACGCAAAGCAGGAACGCCATTTAAGAAAATCAAACCTAGTTCTATTTGGGATTTAGAAAGTTTTGAATAATCTTTTTTTGTTTCAAATTTCTGCAGTTCTTTGAAGAAATTTTCTATTTTATTTTTGAGTAATTTTGTTTCTAAAAATGCTTGTACGTCCATTTATTTAGGTGAAATTTTGGAGTGAGATAAGAAATAAAAACTACTGCTAGTTACGAAATTTTGTTGTTTATATTATAATTATTTTGAAAATTTTAAATACATTAATTTCTTGTTGGTTTTGTTGCGCTGAAAATATTTTTTATTGAATTACTTTCATTTTCCAAATGAGTTTTATCAATATTAAGGAAAAAATCATTCCTCCAATATGGGCAAAATGCGCTACATTGTCATCTACTTGATTGGCATAAATAGCATAAATTTCTATTCCTATATAAAAGAAAATCATATATTTTGCTTTTACAGGCATTGGTGGAAATAAAAGCATCATTTCCAAATTGGGATAGAGCAACGCAAACGCCAAAATAACGCCCATCACCGCACCAGATGCCCCCACAAGTGAGGGAGAAAAATCTCTTTTTTTAGCTGCAATTATTTTTACAGCATCTTTTGTAAGTAATTGATATTTAGCGTATTCTGTAGGATTATTGATGCTTTCTTCATATTTCTCCGAAATATCTTTTACATATTTATTATCATATTCTGGTGCTTGTTTGCGAATAAAATGCAAAAAATCATCATAATTAGGATTTTTCTGGTATGCAGCAGCCACATCTTCTAGTTTCTTCACTTCTAAATAGCTCATACACATATTGATGCCTGCCGCACCAACGCCACAAACAAAATACAAAATCAGAAAGCGTTTTGCACCTAATGTTTGCTCCAAAATACGCCCAAAACTCCACAAACCAATCATATTACTAAAAATATGAAACATATTTGCGTGCAAAAACATATAGGTAAGAAACTGATAAGGCTGAAAATTAGAAGAAAAAACACTATAAAGCGCAAAATGCTCATTAATGTTAAAAGTTTTTTCTAATAAATTTCCTACTATAAAAACTACGACATTGATTATCAGCAAAATAGTAGTAACGCTTAGATTATTCATTTTTGATTTTTAATAGATAAAATCAATTACGAAAAACCACGTAATTGATAATTTGTAATTGGTATAATGCAGTTAAATTTTTGATAAGGTCTGTACCATAATGCAATGCAGGTCTGACCTATGGTTGCTCAAAAAATACAAAAAATCCTTTATCTTTGTGGTTATGACACAACAATAGAGTTTTTATTACTTGATAATCAAATGTTTAGCACAAATAAATATCAAAACCACCCCTAACCCCTCCTTGAAAAGGAGGGGAATCTTGCTCCCCTCCTTCATAAGGAGGGGCTGGGGGTGGTTTTTAGTGCCAATTTATTGTTAAATACTTGATAATCAACATATAAAAATTCTAATCAATAAAGGGTTTGAAACCTACTTCTGAGCAGATTTTATGCAAGCTAGCAAAGGAAACTGAAAAAACCAAAAATCTTTTAGCAGAAAACAAAGATTTAAGAAAAAAGTGAGCAGAGATACACAAAGGAATAAGGAATTAATTAGGGCTTCCGCATCTAATTTGGCACTTTTAGGACTAATTTGTCCAATAAAATGGAATAAATTTAGTATTTAATTTATAAAAAGATTGTTCGGATACAAAATAAGTATTTACGAACTCTTGGAGTGTTGTACCAAATAAATAAAATGCCTACACAATTTGCTTGTTTTTTATTAGAAAACCTTAAATTAGATGTGTAAGCCCTACTATTCATTCACAATTCATATCATAATTAAAAATTACTTATTTTATGCTATTTTTTTGTATTTTTCTTCTAAATCAGTGATATATTGAAGGCTATCTGTCAACATAATGCGCTGACTAAGATGTATTTCAATCAAATAATTCATCTCTTCCACAAGTTCCTCCAAGATGACACTTATGCCCAAACGGTGGTCTTCTACGTTTTGCTTCGTAACGTGTCCTTTCTTTTTAGCAAGGTTTTCTAGCTCTGTAATGCTTGTAGTAAGGTTTTCTATAAGATTTAGGACTGTTTGCTCTTCTTGAGTTTGTTGGTTATCTTCCATTTAGTTCATCATAAATATTTATTTTATAGCCAAAACTACTTTACAATTATCCTACAATTAGATAACGACATTGTTAATTTGTTATATTTTTTTCGTAATCCTTGATAAATCAAAGGGCTATAAAATAGTTATAGTGTCATAAATATCTCGCTCCGCTGGAGCGGAATACAAAATACACTTAATTTTCCTATAAATATAACGCCCTGCTGGGGCTGAATACAATTTATCAATGTCGTTATCTAAATTAGGTAGCAATTTTCTAATTTTCTATTGCTTCGTCCATTGTTTCTGCATATTCAATACTCATCAAAGTATATTTTCCGTCTGGAAAATGTGTTTTGATTTTCTCTCTACCTATCTTTACGCTATGGCGGAAAACAGCATCTGTAGGCAATATTTTGCGGTGTGTTTTCAAGCCCAAATCATATACTTCTTCTTTCCAAGTAACAAAATACCATTCCATTGAAGGCTGATGAAATACTTTTAGTTTGCGTTTATCAAAAACTAATTTAGTAATTTGTTTTTCTTTTACAATATCTGCTATAACGGCAAAGATTTCTTTGAATTGTCCAATAGGAATGTAGGTTGAAGTAGCTTCTAACACTATTATTTCTGGGTGATTTTCAACAAGCATTATTTTAGCGTGCTTCATTGCCTGAAATAAAATTAGTTCATTTGTTGTATGTATATCCATTTTCGTTGTTTTTCTATTTTTGGTTGTATGTTTTTATAAACTGCTATGTAGTGAGATTTGTTTTGAAATTTTGGAAATATTTTTGACTGTTTTTATTTTAAAGATAAGATTTTATGATGTGATGCCAAACACCCAAAATCTCTTTCAAATCTGTGTAAATTTTGGTATCAACATAAAAAGTATTATTTTCAAAACGAATAAAATGCCATTTTACGCCGTCTGTAGCACAACCGTACAAAATAGGAATATTTTTATTTTCCGTTTCATTGAAAAGTTTTGCGTTGTAAAGTTGGGTTGCACATTGTGCAATGCCATCTGTGTCATTATTTTTTGTTTCTATAACTGAAAAAATAGGAGCTTCTACATATAATTTAAGGGGCTGCAAGGAAAACAAAAAATGCGTTTGGAATTTGTCAGACTCATCATTATTATCATCATTTACGGCTAGATTTTCACCAGAAAAAAACGAAATTTTAGTAGCATAAAACCTTGCTATTTCTGTCAAAATAGGTGAAATTACTCTTTCTGCTTTTGATTTTTCATTCGTAAGTGGCAATAACTCGCTGATACTCAATGTTTCAAGTAGCCAAGCACTTGCCTCCACATTTGTCGTTTGCGTAAATAAGCGTTCTCTTTCTGCTGAAAGCCCAAAAGTTTGTGTTACTACTTTTAATTTCTTAAATCTACTGTAAGACATCATTTTAGTTTTTTAGTATGATTTTTATTGACAATTTCTAAATTTCTCTTGCAAAGATACAAAATATAATTCCGTTTTTTTATGTATTTTTTATCAAAAAAATGTATATTTACAACTGTATTCATTCAAAACTGAAAATTCATAAATCCCTATTTATATGCAAGTATCACAGTCTTACGCCACACCAAGTAGTACCGCCACAGATGCAACAGGAATGAAATTTAATCTTTCTGCCGAGCTTTCACGCCCTCCAGTACGCCTAAACGCACTTATCAAAAATAGCCTTGCCTACGCACGTATTATGCTTGCACTCCGTAAGGTAGTTGCTGGCGACTGGCGACTAAAACCAAAAGACAATACTGCCTATCAAGAATGGGTTAATGAGCGTTATATTGAAGAATTACCACAACATTTGCAAGGTGTAAAAATAGACCAAATCAAACTTTTACAACAAAGAGAAACCCTGAAAGCAAAGAAAAAACTCATTGAAAAAGAGTACGCTCCACTCAATAAAAAACTTTGGGAAGACCGCTATAAATACTTTCAATGGCTTTATACGCACAACAGGGACCAATGGATGATGCTTGACCCTGTCATTAGCGTCCACCCTGATAGCGTGATTTTTGAGGGATTTTCTATTGATGAGTCCGCTTATGGGCGTGTGAGCGTGCCTAACAAAAATTTGGAAACTTTCGGACAAGTGGATTATGGTACAACTAACATAGATTTTAGTTTGGGGCTTGCCAATGAACTTTATAGAGTGCGTAGCTACCGCCCTGCGTGGCTAAATGTGGCTTTTGACAAAGTTGAGTTATCCACAGAACTTGCCAGTAACGTAGAAAAGAAAATTGATTTGCCTGATAGTTGGGTGCGTGGCTTTTTGCAGGTACAATCTGCCTCTACTATTGATGGCATAATGCTAACCCTTCATTCTAGTACGGTGGCGCAGTTTTTGGAAAAATTAGAACAAAGCAAAGAAAAAGAAAGCCCTCGTTCTATCCGTTTTGTTCTCAAAAAAGGAGAATGTCCTATCCTTGTTATTGACCCTTGGAACACGCAAATCAAAGATACAAACGTGTATAATGGTGATTTTGAGGGAGAAATCCGTTTGTGGGGACGTAGAAGATTGTTTGTTTTGAAAGATTTACTACCTTTTACAGATAGTGTGCAGGTGAAACTTTTGGGTACGGGTATGCCCTCGTATTGGAGTGTTGAGGTGGACGGACACCGTTTTGATTTGGGACTTTCGGGCTGGACTGCCAATGATTGGAGCAAAAAAGGCAATTTTGACCTTTTAGCATCTTCACAAGTAAGCGTTTCTGCTGAAATGCTCAGAGAAGTAGAGAAAACGCTCATTCAGTACCTTACGCTTTCTCCAAAACAACTTGCTGAAAAGCTCAATATTAAGCAAGAAGAGGCAACTGTTGCGTTGCAGGATATGTGCAAAAGTGGACAAGCAATGTATGACCATTTGCTTGGTACATACCGTTACCGCAAGATGTTAGAACAAGAAATAGTGGCTTCTAGCTCTGAAGAAGACATTAGACTGACACAAGCCGTTACTATTGTGAAAGAAAATAAAGCCAAAATGATTCAAAAAGGCATTTTAGAAAATGATGCCATTGCTTATAATTTTGAGGTACAAGGCACAAAATCTACCTACAAAGTGGAAGTAAAAATTGATTTAGATGGCAGAATAAAATTTGCAGAATGTACTTGTGGGTTTCATAAACGCAATAAATTGCGTCAAGGACCTTGTCAGCATATTATGGCAGCCGCTATTTGGGTGGGTAGAAATTAAAAGGACTATTCATTAAAGACCTTCAAGGTTTTGAAAACCTTGAAGGTCTTAATTATTTGATTATCAATTATTTTATGTATTTATTGTAGAGACGTTGCTTGCAACGTCTAAACTACCAGACGAAAGGATTATTCTTATATGGAACTAAATACAATTTTATACGCAAAGACGTTGCAAGCAACGTCTCTACAAATATATTGTGTAAAATCAGTTACCTAAACAGTTACGCAATATTTATCTTAGTTGATATTTTTTGCGTTAGCAGATTTATAATTAAATTATGCAATATTTGCCCTAATATGATATTATTAGGGTTTCTTTATACTATGATTATCAAATATTTAGTAATAAATTTATACGCTCAATTTTATTGCGTAAAAATAAAATAATATTGAAAAAAATAACTACCTTTGCACCAAAATTATAAACATATTATAATTTCAATTATCAATTTAAAATAAAAAACAATGAAAACAAGAATACTTAGTATTTTATGGTGTGTGATACTGCTTTGTAGCACACAAATCAATGCACAAAATTTTAATTTTGCGTGGGCAAATGGGATGGGTAGTAGTAGTAATGATGCTCCTATTGGCATTAAAATTGATGCAAGTGGCAATACTTATACCACAGGCCTTTTTTCTGGTACTGTTGACTTTGACCCTGGTGTTGGTATACTTAATTTGACAAGTAATGGCGGAGAAGACGGCTTCATCACCAAAACAAGCCCTACTGGTGCGCTTCTGTGGGCAAGGCAAATAGGTGGTGCAGGACAAGATAGAGCATATACCTCCGCTCTAAATAGTGCAGGTGATGTTTATTTTACTGGATTTTTTAATTTTACGGTTGATTTTGACCCTACTGCTGGGATTTTTAATTTGTCTAGTAATGGTGATAGAGATTTTTTTATTGTTAAATTAACTACAAATGGTGCTTTTACATGGGCGAAAACTATGGGAGGTTCTTTTGTAGATATGGGATTAGGAATTGCTGTTGATAATTTGGATAATGTGATTGTAAGCGGAACTTTCCAAGATGTAACTGACTTTGACCCAAATGCTGGCACTACTTTTTTAGCAAGCAATGGTGATTATGATGCCTTTGTTGTTAAACTAAATTCATCTGGTGTATTTCAATGGGCAATAAATATGGGCGGTGCAAATTTTGATAGTGCTATCTCTGTTACAGTAGATGCCAACAGAGATATTTATGCAACAGGGGTATTTCAAAGTACAGCAGATTTTGACCCTAGCGCAGCAACATTCAATTTGACTACTATTGCAGGAAATGATGTATTCATCAATAAAATAAATGCTAATGGTACATTTAATTTTGTCAAACAAATAGGAAGTATAGCCAATGATGGCGTAAATATTATTACTGTAGATAATGCTAGTAATATTTATACAACTGGTTTCTTTCAAGGTACTGCGGATTTAGACCCAAATGCAGGCACTAGCAATGTAACAAGTGCTGGAGATGATGATATATTTGTTAGTAAACTAGATATTAACGGTAATTTTGTATGGGGGAAACAACTAGGTGGCAGTTTAACTGATAGAAGTACGGCTATTGCTGTAGATGCAAGTAGTAATGTTTATGTAGGTGGTAATTTTAGTGGAACTGCTGACTTTAATCCAAGTATTGCTGTTTCTAACTTAACAAGTGCAGGTCTTGGTGATGGTTTTGTATGTAAACTTACTGGTGCAGGCAATTTTGTATATGCTAAATCATTTGGAGCTACTGCTGGTGATGGCATTCAATCCATAGGTGTGGATACTGGTGGTAGCGTTTATGTAGCTGGTTTCTTTAATAATACAGTTGATTTTAACCTTGATGCTGGAGTTTCTAATTTAACAAGTGCTGGAGGTAATGACATCTTTATAGCTAAATATACACAATGTGGTATCACTTTTAATAATCTAACAGCTACTAATGCGTCTGTTGGTTTAGGTTACACGCTTGATGCTAGTGCAACTGTACCCTCTGGAACACTTGTTTATACTGTTTCACCCACTTTACCTGCTGGTTTGGGTATCAATTCATCAACAGGTAGCATTTCTGGTACACCAACTACAGCAACCATATCAACTACATATACAGTTACGGCTACGCAGGGAACTTGCAGTAATACACAAATTTATACTTTTGCGGTTGGTTCTACTTGCCCTACTATCACTATCAATCCTGCTAGCTTGCCTGCGGGTGTTGTAGGTAACTTTTATAGTCAAACGGTTACACAAACTGGGCTTGCAGGCACGCCTACGTGGTCTATAAGTGCGGGTGCTTTGCCTAATGGTGTTTCTATTACATCTACTACAGGTGCTATTTCTGGTACACTTACCAATGCAGGTAGTTTTAACTTTACAGTAAGTGTTACAGATGGTACTTGTACGCAAACAAAGGCTTATACTGTAGTCATTACTTGTCCATCTATTACTTTCACTAACACAACCAGTAGTGTTGGTGCTGAAGTGGGAACTGCCTTTACTTTTAATGCAAGCGCAACAGGAAATACACAACCAATCACTTATAGTGTTTCACCTGCTTTACCTCTTGGATTGAGTCTTAACGCTACTACTGGGCTAATTTCGGGTACACCGACAACTGCAACAAGTGGTTTTCTTAACTGTACCATAACTGTTACACAAGGTACTTGTACTACTACAAGAGTTCTTTCTTTCTTTGTAACTTGTCCAATTATTACATTTGTTATTCCTATTTTTAGCAATCCTATTGTTGGTACACCGTTCACTATGAATACAAGTGTATTTGGTAATACACAGCCCGTAACTTATAGCGTTTTGCCTGCCTTGCCTGCAGGTTTAACTCTTAATACTACAACTGGTATTCTTTCAGGTACACCAACCGCACAAGCTACATCAACTACGTATGTCGTAACCGCCACACAAGGTACGTGTAGCACTACGGCAGGGCGTGTTTTTGCAGTAGTTTGTCCTACGCTTACTTTTACAAGTGCTGCCGTTACAAATGGTACGGTTGGTGTTGCTTACACACTTGATGGAAGTCTAACGAGTTCTGTTGGTGTTGTTTATAGTGTTTCTCCTACTTTGCCTGCGGGTCTTAGCATAAATACTTCTACTGGTATTATTTCAGGTACACCAACAACTGCTACAACATCAGCTACTTATACTGTAACGGCTGCTCAAGGTACTTGTACTGCTACGAGAGGTTACGCATTTAGTGTGGCTTGCCCTGTGATTACTTTTAATAGTACAACTGCATCAAATGGCGTAGTAGGAACATCTTACTTTCTTAATGCAAGTGTTACTGGTAACAATCTTGCGGTTGTTTATAGTATTTCACCTGCTTTGCCTGCTGGTCTTAGTATCAACACAACTAACGGAAATATCTCTGGTGTACCAACAAGCCCTGCAATATCTACAACTTATACAGTAACGGTGGCGCAAGGTACATGTAGTGTTACGCAAAATTATACTTTTGCAATAACTTGTCCAACACTTGTATTTACTAACCTAACTGCGACAACTGCAACCGTCGGCACGCCCTACACGCTTAATGCAGGTGTAACGGGTAGCACAGGAACGCTTGTGTATAGCGTTTCACCTGCTTTGCCTGCTGGGCTTAGTCTTAATACAACTACTGGGACTATCTCTGGTACACCAACCGTTCCTGCTGCATTAAATACTTACACAGTAACGGCTGCGCAAGGTACTTGTACTGTTACGAGAGCTTATACGTTTTTGGTGGCTTGTGCTGGTATTAGTATCAATCCTGCAAGTTTGCCAAATGGAACAATAGGAACAGCTTATAACCAAACAGTAACACAAACAGGGCTTGCAAGTACGCCTACGTGGTCTTTGAGTACAGGAAGTGTTTTGCCTGCTGGTCTTAGCCTTGCAAGTGGAACTGGTGTTATTTCTGGTACGCCAACGGCGGTGGGTACATCAACTTTTACAATAAACGTAACAGATGGCTCTTGTACGCAAACAAGAACTTATACTGTCGTAACTGCTTGCCCTACAATAACATTCACAAATACAACGGCTAATATTGCTATTATCAATACGCCTTATACGCTTAATGCAGGCGTAACTGGAAATACGGCAACAGTTACGTATTCTATTTCTCCTACTTCGTTGCCTGCTGGTTTGAGTTTTAATACTGCAACTGGTTTGATTTCTGGTACACCAACGGCTATCACGCCATCAGCTACTTATACTGTTACGGCTGACCAAAGTGCAGGGGTTTGTGTAAGAACGCAAACTTATACTTTTGCGGTTACTAATTGTTTGCCTTTCGCTATTGCACCTAATACGAATTTCTTACCAAATGGTAATGTAGGTGTGCCTTATCTTGGGGTAACTTTTACGGCAGTAAATGCACCAGTTGGAGCTACTTACATGTTTGCGCAGGTATCTGGCGTTAGTTTGACTACTTTGGGACTTTCTTTGAATACTGCAACAGGCACTATTTCAGGAACGCCTACGTTTTCAAGTTCTATCAATATTGTGATAGTTGCTACAAATAATGCAACTGGTTGCCCTAGCACGCCTACTTCTTATACTTTGGTTGTATATCCAAACCCTGCTACGAGCATAGATAATTCTTTGGACAATCAGGTAAAAGTATCTCCAAATCCTTCTAGCAATGATTTTAATGTTGATTTTGGAAATATCAATATGGCTAAATCTCTTGTACGTGTGTATGATGCGCAAGGAAAAGTAGTTTATTCTTCTGAAAATAATACTAATAATAATGGTAATTTGATGACAATTTCTTTAGGAAACTTCGCAAATGGCATTTATTTGATGGAAGTACAGACAGAAAAAGGGAGAGTAATTAAAAGATTAGCTAAACAATAGAGTTTCCATATCTTGACAATCAATAAGTTAAAAATAAGTTGTATTATGTTACTAATTGTCTAACTCAATTTTTTTGGGTTAGACAATTATTTTTAGTCTATTTAGCCTCAACTAACAATTCTCTTGGCGAAATATTTAAAATCTCAGCTATTTTAAATAATGTTTCAATAGAAGGTTGCATATCATTTGTACACCATCTTGAAATGGTTGATTTATCTTTTTCTAACTTTTCAGCTAGCCATTTACTTGATTTTTCTTGCTCAATCAATACTATTTTTATTCTATTATATTTCTCCATTATTTTTAATTCTTTATACGAAATAAAATTTTCGTTTTACGAAACTTTTATGTTTATTTGTGAAAATAATACTATTTTAGCCTAAAATTATCATTAAAATTGATTTTATTTGTTAATTATCAACAAAAAAAGCAAAATAATGGCTAAAAAAGTAACAAAGAAAAACATAGAAGATAAGCTAAAATTAGTGCTTGACAAATATACAGGGAATTTTACAGACAAAATATATACAGATGTTTTTGATGAAACAGATATTTTGATGAATGCTTTTGGCATCACACAAGAATTAAAAAGTGAAAATAAACAATATTGGGTAGAGAACTAGGTAAATGTTGGGAAACACTATTGCGAGATTTGTTTGAAGCAACTTGTGAAGATTTTGAAGCACCAAAAAAATTTGGTAAAGATGAACCTGCAGACTTTTTTATTGGTAAAGATGCTATTGATGCAAAGTATAGAGTTGGTTCTGGAGATTCAGGCACTTTGAAAAAATTTGAATCCTATGGAAAATTACTTAAAAAGAAAGGTTTTAGACCAGTTTTTTTATTTCTAAGAACAGATAATTTGCCCTCTGCCATAAGCAAAATGAATGCGGGAGGTTGGCTTATATTAACAAATGATGATACCTTTGATTATATTAAAATAAATACAGGTTTTGACCTAAAGGACTGGTTACACAAATTAGCCAAAAAAGACACTTATAAAATAATTCGTTAATAATGACTATTGAAACAGATTTTGAGTTAAATAAAGTATATACTGGGGACTGCATTGAGGTAATGGCAACTTTTCCAAAAAATTCTATTGCTTGTTGTATCACAGACCCACCTTATAACTATGAATTTATTGGGCATAAGTGGAGTGACGAAGAGGTAAAAAGACGAACAGGAAGAGTGAAAGATAGCAAAACAATGGTCAAAAATATTCCTTATGGAAGTGGGCTTTCTGGTGGCGTAAGGAACGAAAGATGGTACGAAAAAAACAGAAACAACGACCTTGAGTATATGCAATGGTGCGAAAAATGGACAAATGAACTTTTTAGAATATGCAAAGCTGGTGCGCCTGTTGCTGTTTTTAATAGTAATAGGTCTATTGCTCACGTACAAATTGCCTTAGAAAATAGTGGTTTTTATACAAGAGATATTTTGGTTTATAAACGTAATTCTGGCATTCCAAGAGGGCTTAATCTAGAGAAAAAATTAGAAAAAATGGGTGTACCTAATCCTGAAAAATGGAACGGTTGGCATAGTGCTTTTAGGAACGAATGGGAAGCAATTATTATAGTACAAAAACCTCTTATCAACAATTATTGGGAAACGCTACAGGAAACAAATGTAGGCGTTTTTAAGACTGTCAATAATGATGGGTCATTTCAATCTAATATTCTGGAAAATTATAATAACAAGAGTAAAGACGAGAAATTTGACCATTGCACCGTAAAACCATTGGCTCTTATCAAAAAATTAGTAAGTACGCTTGTGCCTTTCCATAAAGATAATATCATTCTAGACCCTTTTTCTGGTAGTGGTACTACTTTGGTAGCAGCACAAGAACTTGGATATAATTTTGTAGGAATTGAAATTGAGGCTAATTATATTCCTATCATCAACAAACGACTTAAAGATACAAAACTACAAAAAGAGTTAAATCCTACACTTTTTTAATCCAAATAAAATAAAGTAATACCAAACGCAAACAACAATTAAAACACAAACAAATCCCATAAAAAGTGGAAAAAAACGCTAAAATTTATATTGCGGGGCATCGTGGAATGGCTGGCTCTGCTATTTTGAGAAAACTCACTAATGAAGGCTACCAAAATTTTGTTCTCAAAACTTCAAATGAATTAGATTTACGCAACCAAAGTGCCGTAGAAGCATTTTTTGAACAAGAAAAACCTGAATATGTGTTTTTGGCAGCAGCAAAAGTGGGCGGAATTTTGGCTAATAATACCTATCGTGCTGATTTTTTGTATGAAAATCTAATGATACAAAACAACATTATTCATCAATCTTATGTACATAATGTAAAGAAATTAATGTTTTTGGGGTCGTCTTGTATTTATCCAAAACTTGCTCCACAGCCCCTAAAAGAAGAATATTTGCTCACAGGCGAGTTAGAAAGCACCAACGAATCTTATGCCATTGCCAAAATAGCAGGTATTAAAATGTGCGAAAGCTACCGTTTACAATATAACTGCAATTTCATATCAGTAATGCCCACCAATTTGTATGGAGAAGGTGATAACTATGATTTGCAAAAATCTCACGTTTTGCCTGCGCTTATACGCAAGTTTCACGAGGCAAAACTCCAAAATAGCCATTTTGTAGAGGTTTGGGGGACAGGCACGCCTTTGCGTGAGTTTATGAATGTAGATGATTTGGCTGATGCGTGTGTGTTTCTGATGAAAAACTACGACCAGCCCGAAATAGTCAATATTGGTGTGGGCGAAGATTTGAGTATCAAGGAGTTAGCATTGCTCGTGAAAGAAATTGTAGGTTTTACTGGTGAACTTCGTTTTGATACCTCAAAACCTGACGGCACACCTCGCAAACTGATGGATACTTCAAAAATCAATAATTTGGGTTGGAAAGCAAGTATTTCTTTAAAAGATGGTATCAAAAAAGTATATGAAACTAAGTTTTTATAGAAAGATTTCAAGTATAAAAAAATCTATTTTTTGTAATAACAAACTATTTTTTGTATATTTGGGAAATAATAAAGGAAATTTAAAAGCAGTAAACTAACGAATGTACACGCCACAAGATATTTCAAAACTTTTATTTTTAGATATAGAAACTGTAAGAGGAACAGACACTTACGAAGAACTTTCGGAGCAAATGCAGAAAATGTGGCATCTCAAAGCTAAAAGAATTGAGCCTGAAAGCACCAAAACAGATGCAGAAAAATACTTGGAATATGCAGGCATTTACGCAGAATTTGGGAAAATTGTTTGTATTAGTTTTGGTACTTGCAAATATGATGACAAAGAAAAAAGAATAAGCCGTTTTTTTGTAAAATCAGTTTATGGCACAGATGAAAGAGAACTTTTGAGGCAATTTGCTACTATTTTAGACACAAAAGCAAAAGATAAAACGCTTTGTGCGCACAATGGAAAAGAATTTGACTTTCCTTATATGTGTCGTAGATTTTTGATTTTGCAAATTCCTATTCCAAAAATATTGGAAACACAAGGGAAAAAGCCTTGGGAAATCTCTCACGTTGATACTATGGAAATGTGGCGTTTTGGAGATTATAAAGCCTACACAAAACTAGAACTCCTTTGTGCCATTTTTGAAATTCCTACACCAAAAGATGACATTGACGGCAGCCAAGTGGGGAAAGTTTTTTGGGAAGAAAAAGATGCAGAACGTATTGCTACGTATTGTGAGAAAGATGTATTAGCAACAGCACAAGTTTTCCTAAAATACTCCCTGCAACCACTGTTAAAAGAAGAAGAAATAGATTTTTTGGAGAAAGTAGCTTGTAATTGAATTTTAAATTGTGAATTTTAAATTGTGAATTGTGAATGAATACAAATTCACTACTAAAATTATCAAAAAGTATTAAACAAAAAGCATAAAAAAAATTATCAAAAACGCTATTTAATTGATAAGAAATTGATAATATCAACTGCGCCCAAAACTTCATTACCAATGAACAATACAGCAAGGGTTTTAGAAAAATATGTGGGGAGTGATGGCAATATATTACTAGAATATAATGGACCATTTGTACCGCCACTTATCCTTGAATTAGGAAAACATATCAGGCAAAATGCCTCTGATGAGCTTAATATCAATGAAGTGCTATTTTATGTATTCATTGAACTTGCTGAAAACATAAAATCTTATTCTGCACATCATTGTATGCTTAATGATAGGCAAATTGGTATTGGTAGAACTATGCTTTTAGAAACTGACAGCCATTTTACGCTAATGGCAGGAAATCTTGTGGAAGTCGCTAATTCTGCTAACCTTAAACAAAGATGTGACCTTATTACAGGAAAAGATAGGCAAAATCTTAGGCAAATAAAAAGCAATCTAAGAACTGAAGGTGACGAAAAAGGGCATACTACAGGCAATATTGGGCTTGTAAATGTTGCTATCAGAGCTGATAGTAACATAAGTATTCATTGGCACGACTTCAATGAGCAAGATGCCTACTTTATGATTTCTGTAACTATTGCTAAGCAACAAGTAGCAACAGTAAATTAAAGGTGTATTTTATTTTGTAAAATATTTTTCCAAATAAAGTTAAACAAAATTAAGTAAAATAGCTTTATTTGTAATAAATAGGTTACTATAATTAGTTTGTATTATGATTTGATGAGGCAGTATGCAATCATCTCATTATCAAAACCTTGTATTCATTCATAATTCACAATTTATAATTCATAATTACTTAGCATCTGTAACAATTAAATTATCTCATTAAGCATATTTCCTCTTTTTTTTCACTATGGAAGATTTAACAATACAAGGGCAAAAAGGCACTTATCTCAACCCAAAAGTAACTTTCAATGCAACTACTGGCATTTGCGACATAGAAGGAGAGTCGTATCAAGAAGAAACTTTTGAGTTTTTCACTCGCCTAACTAGCTGGTTGCAAGAATATACACAAAGTGGTATCAAACCACTTATATTGACTTTTAAGCTCACTTATTTTAATACGGCATCTTCAAGGGCTATTTTGGATATGTTGCGTGTGGTCAAAATTTTTGAGGAAAAAGGTGGAAAACCTATTATTAATTGGTATTATCCTTCTCACGACGAAGGAATGAGAGATGAAGCAGAAGATTTCCAAACGGATACAGGGCTTACTATCAACTTATTTCCTATTGACTAAATAGCCCCAAAATCCCCAAAGGGACTTTTAAGAATGATAGAAAAAAAGAAAAAACGGACTATTGGCTACAAAGATTTTGTTGATTTTCCTGTGCTGAAATGCCGTAATGTAGCTTGTAAGATAGATACAGGGGCTTATACGTCTTCTATTCATTGTAATCAAATCAAAATTATTATTGATGAAAATAAGCAAGAATGGATTTCTTTTCATTTGCTTGACGACTCACACCCTGCCTACAATAAAACAGAGTTTAAAACATCATCATTTAAAACGAAAGCAGTGCGTAGTTCTAATGGTGAGCAAGAAGTAAGGTTTGTAATTGTGGTTGTTTTGCGCCTTTTTGGAAGAAGTTTTGAAGCAGAGTTTACCCTTGCAGACAGAGGAGATATGCGTTTTCCTGTACTTTTAGGTAGGAAATTACTCAAAAAACGCTTTATTGTGGATACGGCTCGTACCAATCTTTCATACAAAAAAAAGCAACGAAAACTCGCTAAAAAGAAGAACGCTAAACAGTCTAATTAATAATTTTTCTTGTTGTTTCTAATAAATTAAAATAGATATTTTCATTATTTTCAGGATTATTTGGTGCAATTTTTATGCCTTTTATACCTACTTTTGCTGCTGCTTCCAAATCTCTAGGACTGTCGCCAACCATATAAGACTGTGCCACGTCAATAGAAAAATGACTAATAGCACGCTCCAAAAGCAAACTATTAGGTTTTCTTGACAAAGATTGCGTAAAATCTTGGTGATAAGGAGAATAATAAATGGCATCTAACAGAAAATTACATTTTTCTTGCAGAATTTGATGACAATTTAACACGTCAGTAGCAGTATAAAGTCCTTTATTGATGCCTCCTTGATTAGTGATGACAATCAATAGAAAACCTGCGTTTTTCAGTAAGGAAAGTGCCTCTGGAACGTCTGGACGAATAATAAAATCTTCTTTGCGCCAAGTGTAATCTCCTCTTTCTTCATTAAGAACGCCATCTCTATCCAAAAAAACTGCTTTATTCATATAAGTAATTATGAATTAGGAATTGTGAATTATAAATGAATACAAAATTTCACAATTATAGCTAAATTGCAAGTATAATCCAACTTCGTATAATCTTTTGTATTCATTCCTAATTCCTAATTCTTAATTCTTAATTCTTAATTCACAATTCCTAATTCCTAATTCCTAATTCCTAATTCACAATTCACAATTCACAATTCCTAATTATTAAAAATGACTTCTGATAAAATTTTCCTTCTTGCTGATTTGTTGCCTCTCGTAAAAAAATGGCAAAATGACAACCAAAAGATAGTTTTTACTAATGGTTGCTTTGATATTGTGCATTTGGGGCATATTGATTATTTGGAAAAAGCACAAAAACTAGGAAATAAACTTATCTTAGGACTAAATACTGATGCTTCTGTAAAGCGTTTGAAAGGTGATTTGCGCCCAGTCGTGAACGAATATGCTCGCTCACGTATGATGGCAGCATTTTCATTTGTTGATGCTGTTGTACTTTTTGATGAGCCAACCCCCAAAGAAATCATTGAGATTATTTGCCCTAATATTTTGGTAAAAGGTGATGATTATGCCATTCAAAACATTGTGGGGGCTGATTTTGTCTTAGCAAATGGAGGGAAAGTAGAAACTATTGCGCTAGTAGAAGGATATTCTACTAGCAAGATTATTGAAAAAATAAAGAATAGTTTTCTGTAATTTACACACATAGCGTTTTGTGTTTAACTACAAAAAAATACCCAACTTGTCTTACATCTCTTCCTTATTCAAACCTCAAAGCCTCAATGGGGTCAAGTTGTGAGGCTTTACTAGCAGGATAATATCCAGAAAGCACACCCACAAAAGCACAAATCAGCACTCCTGTTATTATCCAAACCCAAGGCACAATAAACCCACCAGAACTTATAAAACTTGCTACCAAATTTCCTACACCAATCCCCAAAATAATTCCTAAAATTCCTCCAATTTGACAAATAACAATAGCTTCTATCAAAAATTGTTCTCTTATACGTCTAGGAGTTGCGCCTAATGCCTTTCTTACGCCTATCTCACGAGTACGCTCTGTTACGGACACAAGCATAATGTTCATCAGTCCAATACTTGCACCCAAAAGCGTAATAAAACCTACCAAACCGCCTCCCATTTTGAGGTATCCAGTAATGTCTTTGAGCCTGTCGCCTAGTGTTTCACTTTTTTTAAGTTCAAAAGAGTTGCTTTTTCCTAGTCTATCTCTACGTATTTGACGCATTAATCCTGTTGCTGTTTCCATAAGTGGCTCAAATTCAGCTGGATTAGCTACCGCAACTTTCATATTATAAGTTAATTTTTCTTCTCCTGCAAGCAAAACCGCATTATAAAGTGGCACTAAACAGGCTCTATCACCACCACCGCCACCCATATTACTGCCTTTAGACTCTAATACGCCAATAATTTTGTATTTTTTGCCCATCAAAACAATAAATTGGTTAATTGGGTCTTTGGTATCAAAAAGAGTTTCACGAATTTTGTCTGCAATAACCACCACAGGCGCACCAGTATAAAGTTCTGTTGTGCTAAAATTACGTCCTGAGCGCATTTTATAGCCTTTTTGGTTGATATAATGCTCGTCTGCACCCAAAACAAGCGTGTTAGGATTTGTTTTTTTGGAGAAAAATTTTGCCTCTGCCGTAAACGTAACCATAGTAGAAATACCTACCACACCAGTACTAGGCAGTATTTCTTTTAATTTTGTAGCTTCTTTGTATTTGATAGGCGGCACGTTGGCATCATTATCTTGTTGTCTGCGGTTGCGTGCATTGGGCGCATAAATATCAAAAGCATTTGCGCCAAGACTTGCAAAACTGGTACTTACAGATGCCTGAATGCTATCTACGGCAGTGAGAATACCCACTAACGACATTATCCCAAAAGCAATAATCAGAGCAGTGAGAATGGTACGCAACAAGTTTTCTCGTATAGCACCCAAAGCAACACGTATATTTTCAAAAAAATTCATAATTATATTTGTCAAATTTTATATGAAATCACAACGCAGAAAAAAGCAAAATATTACACTTTTTTGAAGGTTTTTGATAAGAAAATGTGTAGTTTTGTGTAGTTTAACATTAGAAAACGTATTTTACCCAATATTTTTATGAGAATTACTTATAATGCTCCTTTTGTGCTTTCTTTTTCTCTGGCTTGTGCGGCTATACGCTTGATTGGAACAAGTTTTACAGAAACTTTTTTTGCGGTAGGTACAAGAATGGATTTTGGCAACCCATTAGACTATTTTAGGTTGTTTTCTCACGGAATGGGACACGCAGACTGGGCGCATTATTTTGGCAATTTTGCTTATATATTGCTTTTAGGACCTATCTTAGAAGAAAAATATGGCTCTGCAAAATTGGCGTTTATGTGTTTTATTACGGCACTACTCACAGGAATAATTAATGTAATGTTTCTTTCAACAGGGCTTATGGGTGCAAGTGGTATAGTTTTTATGATGATTGTGCTTTCATCTGTTACCAACGCTCAAAAAGGTGTAATACCACTTACTTTTATTTTTGTACTAATTATGTATGTAGGAAAAGAGTTACTAGATGCTTTTACTACAAGCACTAATATATCACATTTTGCGCATATTTTTGGTGGTGTGGCAGGTAGTTTTTTTGGGTTTTTCAAAACTAATAATGAGGTGCAAGCAAAATAATTTTTTTTTCATTTCTGGTAAATATAAAAATGCCTTTCTAAACTTTTCCTGTGGTGTCAGGTTTTTCTACCTGACACCAAACCACGCCAAACAATGTATCTAAGCACTTATAAGCACAAAACCAACCTATTTGGGTGGTTTTTCCTATGGTGTCAGGTTTTTCTACCTGACACCAAAAACCACCCTAGCAAACTCGTACAAGTGTCTGCATACATTGTTTGGCGTGGTTTGGTGTCAGAAGGAAACTTCTGACACCA
>JANYGM010000440.1 GCA_025362415.1 bacterium | reverse complement strand
ATACATTTATTACAGGTGATACTCGTGAAGAAAATGTTTTTGAAGTTAAAAATCTTCCTTCAAATAAAGGAATAGAAGACGCAGACGAACATTTTAAGCATAATCACAAAAAAAATCACGCTTATTGCTCACTAGGGCATTATTTAAACTTAGGAACAGGGCTGGGACACGCTGCTATTGGGCTTCGTGGTGGAGGAGAAACGCAAATGAAAGAGTTTGGTGAAAATTCTCTTTATTACCTTATTTTGCACGAAATGGGGCATACATTGGGCTTAAACCACAATATGAAAGCAACACAAATGCTTTCTCCTGACGAAATCAATAACAGAGAAATTACGGCAAAAGTTGGGCTTAGTGGCTCTGTAATGGATTATCCTGCACCAAATGTGGCATTAGATAAAACAAAACAAGGTTTGTATTTTACCAACAAACCAGGTCCTTATGACCTTTGGGCTATAGAATTTGCTTATTCTACCGCTGCTACATCAGAAACTGCTGAAAAAGCACGTTTAGATAAGATTTTGGCACGTTCTACAGAGCCTGCGCTCACTTTTGGCAATGATGCTGATGATATGCGTGGTTTTGGCGGTATTGACCCAAGAGTAATGATTTTTGACCATACAAATGATATGATAAGATACGGAACAGACCGTTTTAAGCTCGTAAATGAACTTTTGGGTAAACTCAAAGGCAAATATATTGCTGATATGAATAATCAATCTTATCACGAATTGGTAATGCGTTATTCTGTGCTTACAGGCAATATGGCAAGTACGGCACGAGTTATCTCTCGTTATGTAGGTGGTGTGTATGTAGAGCGTGGTTTTATTGGTCAGAAAGATGCAAAACAGCCTTTTACGCCAGTTCCAAAAGAAGAGCAAAAACGTGCAATGAAAGCACTTTCAGAGAATATTTTTAGCCCAAATGCCGTTAAAACGCCAAATGATTTGTATAATTATCTGCAAGTACAACGCAGAGGCTTTAATTTCTTTGGACGTGGAGAAGACCCTCGCATACACGAGCGTATGCAAAACATTCAAAGGGACGTTCTTTCGCACTTTTTCAATCCAAATACGCAACAACGTATCCTAAATACAGAACTTTATGGCAATACTTATAAATTGACAGAAGTAATGGGAGATTTGACTGATGCTATTTTCAAAGAAGATATAGGAGGAAATGTAAATACATTCCGTCAAAATCTTCAAATAGACTACGTGGGCAGTCTTTTGGGAATGTTAGGAACGGATATGCGCCCATCTATGTATGTTGCACCTGCGCAATCTGTTGGACTTTATCAATTACGTCAGATAAAAGCTATGCTAAATGCTGCTGTTGGTGGAGATACTGCCACAAAAGCACACAGACAACATATTTTGTTTAGAATTGATAAATTATTGAAAAACTAATTTCAATTACGAATTTCAAATTACGAATTACGGAAAATGTATTGAAGTCCAGCGGACTGGTATATTTATAGAAAATAGGTCAAAAATGTATTTCGCTCCAGCGGAGCGGTACTAGCAAGGGCTAGTTTTATAAATATGTCGCTCCGCTGGAGCGAAATACAAATACAATGATGTTTCTATAAATATGCCGTTCCGCTGGAACGAATACAAAATTTGTTTTCCGAAATTCTTCCCGTTCAAAGTATAATTACGAATTAGAATTCATCAAACAACTATAAAATCTCTCCAAAAGCTACTTTTAGTAATTTTTGGAGAGATTTTATTTTATTACTTTTGTAAAATCATAAAAATAAACTATTTTTACAAAATATTATTTATTGGAATTTTTGGGATTTGATAAAATATTTCAAAAAATACCTCGTACTTCGTACCTTAAACTTCATACCTAAAAATAAATGGCAATTATAGAAAAAGAAGCACCAAAAAACTTATCTTACTACATAAAAAGACGTTTTATACAAAATAAACCTGCTGTTGTGGGCTTGTGTATTATTGTGTTTGCTATTTTGGTGGCTATTTTGGGTTATTTGATTATGCCAGACCAAACTCCAGATGCTAATGATGGCGACATCAGTATAGGAAAGAAAAAAGAAGGATTTACGACACAATTCATTAAGTTTCATAGGCAAGTGGAAGTTTCTCAAAATAATTTTTTGGTGAAAATGCTTGTCGGACAAGATACTGAATATGAAATAAAAGCCATTAGTAAGTATATTGTTAATGGTTATGATGTAGAATATCACGACAGTAAAAATAATAAATATCATAAACACTTGCTACCTATTGTAAAGCCACTTTTTGTAGGGAAATCTAATAAATTACCTGAAAAAGAAGGTTTTACAGGGAATTTCAGAGTAAATGGAGAAGAAATTACCTACCTTGACCCACAAGAAAATGTACAAAAAACAACCAGAGAAGCACTTTTAAAGGAGTTTAATGAGAAAAATATAGAAACACGTACTTATGCACTTGGTACAGAAACAGCAGGGCGTGATATGCTAAGTTGTTTGATACTTGGTACTCGTATTTCTTTGGGGATTGGCTTTGTTTCTGTGATTATTTCTCTGATAATTGGGCTTACGCTTGGCTCTATTGCAGGTTATTTTGGTGGTTGGGTAGATAATTTGGTGATGTGGGTAATGACAGTCGTATGGTCTATTCCTAATATAATGCTTGTGATTACTATTAGTGTTGCTTTGCAAAGTCGTGGTATTTGGGTTGTTTTTGTGGCAGTTGGACTTACAACGTGGGTAGAAATTGCGAGAGTTGTAAGAGGACAAATAATGGAAATCCGCCAAAAACAATTTGTAGAAGCCGCTCGTGCTATGGGTGTTGGGCATTATGGCATCATTAAAAGGCATATTTTGCCAAATATTTTGGGACAAATTATTGTAGTGGCAAGTGCTAATTTTGCCTCTGCAATACTCACAGAGGCAGGTTTGAGCTTTTTAGGCTTAGGCGTTGAAGTACCCACGCCTTCTTGGGGTATGATGATACGTGAGGGCTACAAACACATTGGTATTGCAGGAAATAATCATTTGTTGCTTTATCCTAGCGTGTGTATCAGCGTGATGGTTTTGGCATTTAATTTGTTAGGAAATGGACTTAGAGATGCTTATGACCCAAAAACATTGGTGAAGTAGCTTTTTGAGTTGTGAGTTTAATACAAAAAATATCAATGAAAAATAAAATATTAAAAGTAAA
>JANYGM010000434.1 GCA_025362415.1 bacterium | reverse complement strand
TCAAATTCATTCAAATCAGCTATAAAAACAGCATTATTTTCAGAAGAAAGTCCAATTTTAATAATTTTTTTATTTCCTTCTTTATAGCATTGTTCTAAGAATTTATCATAAAATCCTTTCCCATAACCAACTCTAAAGAAGGAAATAAAAAAATTATTAAAATTGGACTTTCTTCTGAAAATAATGCTGTTTTTATAGCTGATTTGAATGAATTTGACCAAAAAATGGATTTTTGCATTACGCCATTAAAAATTATTGAATTTTTGTAGATTTAGGCATTTGTAGAAACGTTGCTTGCAACGTCTTTGCGTGGAAATTTGTATTTATTTCCATACAAGAATAATGCTTTTATTTGCAGTTTAGGCGTTGCAAGCAACGTCTCTACAACAAATAATAAATACCTAACTAAACAGTTGCAAAAATTATTGATTTTTTGTAAATTTAGGCATTTGTAGAAACGTTGCTTGCAACGTCTAACCACCCAAAATAATAAATGCGTTCCTATGTTCAGATACTCATTCAGACATTGCAAGCAACATCTCTACAACAAATAATAACCTACAAATATGGAAGATAAATTTCAAAATAAATACAGAATACCTTCCGCAAGATTACAAAATTGGGATTATGCTAGTGAAGGAAGCTATTTTATAACTATTTGTACACACAATAGAGAGCATCTTTTTGGTGAAATTGAAAACGGAAAGATGAAACTCTCTAATGTAGGCATAATTGCAGATTTGATGTGGTATGAAATGAAAAATCATGTCAAAAATATTGAATTAGGTGGATTTGTGGTAATGCCTAACCATATTCACGGCATATTAATTTTGAATAATGATATTGTAGAAAATGAACATATTTCTCTACATTCAGACATTGCAAGCAACGTCTCTACAAAAAATGAATTTATGTCTGCTATTTCACCAAAACCAAATTCTATATCAACTATCATTCGTTCTTACAAATCTAGTGTAACCAAACACGCCAACCGTTTAGGTTTTGATTTTAAATGGCAAACCCGTTTCCACGACCATATTATTCGTGATGTTGCATCATTTGAAAAAATACAGAATTATATTGCCAATAATCCAAAGAATTGGGAAAATGATAAATTTTACGAAAATAATTTGTAGAGACGTTGCTTGCAACGTCTGAATATCTGAAAATATTATTATAATTGTTTTATTTGATGATTTTAGACGTTGCAAGCAACGTCTCTACTAAAAAACCGTTCATTCTACTAGAATGAACGGTTTTTGTTTTAAATCAACAAATTCTTATTGAAGTTTAGTTATTTTGAATAATTTTTACATTAAAACTAGGTGTACCAACTCTACCCATCATTACAATTGTATAGACTTTTCCTCTTTCAATTGTGATAGAAGGTATTGTAAATATAGTTGTAAAAGGGCTAGCTGTTCTTCTAATTTCTACATTGTTCAATACTAATTTATTATCACTCGTAGTAACAGGTATATAAGCAAGTGACCTATACTGACGTGGTGCAGGTGAGGCAGCAGGGAATGTTTGACGAGGATTTGCGTGTAAATCCCTATATCTAACTGCAGTAAAAAGATTCATAGATGTACCTGAAAGCACTTGTGAAGGTGCTTCAATAACGCCAGTAACGGCAGGCAAAGGCACATAGATAGATGTTGGAACTACAGCTCCGCCAGTATCTTGTATGTTAGCACTTGTTACAACTACCGTTACATCTGATGTACTTGTAGCAAGAGGCGCAACAGGAGAAAGATTACAAAAACGTAACTTTGCACTTCCTGTAGGAAGAATAATATCAGCAGGAGCAGAAACAGGCACAATAACTCCAGTAGCAGGGTTAGGAATCAAATAAGGTACAGGGGTTGTTGAAAATCTACGAAAACTAGCATCATCAAGAATATAATCCAACAAAGGACCACCTACATCTGTACTTTTTCCACTTTGTAAGTTGGCAGGTCTAGTTGTTTCTTCTGTAAAGAATAAAGAATAGAAACCACCACCCACTGTTGCAAAATTGCCTGTTCCCATTGCACCATTAGAAGTAGTGCGGTAAGCAACTTCTTTTACATCTTTATTTAGACCATCAAGCCCAGTATATGAAAACAAATTTTTTGTCATATCAGCTATTGTAGTGCTGAAACGTGTTGCATTAGACACATCAAAAGGTATATAACCTGTTGCTCCTTTATACACAAGTGTACTTGTAAGGCTACCAGTAATAGGAAGATTATTGATGAAAAACTTCATTTCAGGTGCGTCAGGAGATGCGTGTATATAGTTTACATTTGCTACTTGTGAAGACAATGTTGCTGCTGTAGTATTAGGCTCTGGATATTCAGTTTTTTTGTCGCAAGCCGTGATAATAGTTCCTGCAAAGAACATCATTATCATTGTTTTTAAAATATTTTTCATTATGATATTGATTAAAATTAAAATTAGGAATTAGGAATTAGTAATTGTGAATTAGGAATTGTGAATGAATACAAAATATAAATAAAGAACTCGTTTAATTGTATTTCATTCCTAATTCCTAATTCACAATTACTAATTAAAAATGTAACGTACTCCAAACTGTAACTGCCAACGAGAACCAGTACCTGTACTGTTGCTATACGTTGTTGCTAGTGGCGTTCCGTCTGCATTTGTAGGAAAACGGAAAACAGGACGACCAACTGTTGGCGTATTCGTTGTATTTGAAGTTTGGTAACCTACAAAGTTCAACAAAGAAGCACGGTTAGCAAATTGTGTAAGTCCGTATTTGCTATCAATAAGATTAAGTGCATTGATAACTTCCAAAGATAACTGCAATTTATGCTGATTTTCTTTGCCTCTTCCAAGTTCAATATCTTGCAAAATACGCAAGTTAAGACTATGTACCCAAGGCGCAATAGCACCATTGCGCTCCGCATATTGTCCTCTACGAGAGTTAAGGTAGCTATCTTGAGAAATATAAGTATCTAACTGATTCCATATTTCGTCTAATGTACGTGTGTCAGTTGCACTAGTAGTTGTAAGTGATATGTCATTTTTGTCTTTTGGAACATACATCAAATCATTACCATTTGTACCATCATTATTGACATCACCACCATAAATATAAGAGAAATTACCACCAGAACGAGACTCGTGAATAAATGAGATGGTTGTAGCAAAATATTTAGCATATTCAAATCTGTAAGAACCACTTGCAATAACTCTATGCTTAGTCAGACCGTTTGCATAAGATAGTGTAACATCATTTGGACTACTCAATGTAGGATTACCAGAGAACAAACCACCAGCTGTGGCAGCTGTTTGATTGTTAATGTCACGAGCATCAGTATAAGTATAGGCAGCAGAAACATAAGCATTTTTATTAAAATTCTTCTGTACTTGTCCTGTGATGCTCCACTGATAGCCTTGTGAAGTATTATCTAATACAAGTGCTTGAGAGACACGTTCATTCAAACGGCGAGTGTTAGGTGCAAGGGCAGCATTAGTATTGCCTCCATATAAAGGACGACCATCACCTTGCACCGTTCCTACTGCAGGTGCTAAGTTAGCATCACGAATAAAGATAGCATTGATGTCTTTTGAAAAAATACCTTCTAGTGTAGCAATCACGCCACCAGGAAGTTTTTGGTCAACGCCTAAGTTAGCTCTGAATACTTGCGGAAATTTGAAATCTTTTGCAGTTGTGTTAATAGAAAAAGTGAGTTGGCTAGCTGAATTACCATAAGGGTATCCTTGCTGAAAATTAGGAGATAATAAATCTTCTGGTGTTCCACCAACTGGATATCTAGGGGCAACTTGGAAAGGAAGCGTACCGCCGTTATTAGTTGGTGTCAATACATTATTCAAAAAGAACAACCCATTATTACTTACTTGGTTAGAAATCCATACAAAAGGAATACGACCAGTAAATACACCAGCTCCCCCTCTTATTTGTGTATTACCATTTCCCATTGCATCTAAATTAAATCCTACACGAGGAGAAAACAATACTTTCCCATTAGGAAGTTTGGCTACATCAAGTTTCTCGCCACCTGCAAAAGTCATTCCTTCTGTTGTAAGGTTGCGTGGTAGTTCTGTAAGAAATATAGGAACATCAGCACGAATACCTGCTGTAATTTTCAAACGGTTAGTTGCATAGAATTCGTCTTGTAGATAAACCCCCACTTGTGCAGCTCCCCACGTAGCAGCAGGTTTAGGCGTATTTGGTATACCAGAATATTGCAAGAAATAGTTAGTAGCATTTCCATTATTAAGGAAAGTAGCAACATCAGGGAAATAATAAGCACCGTTGATGTGTGGCGTAAATACGTTATCAAACTTAAATATCTCGTTGGCAGTTCCCACAGAAATAGTATGTTTACCTAAGTAGATGTTAAGGTTATCATTTATTTGATAAATATCTTGATTAAGTTTGTTATTAGGCGAGAAAGGCTCTCCACCAAAAGTAGTCATATTATTACCATTTGGACCTAAAATATCTACCAAAGGAAAAGCTGCAATTTCTTCACCATTAGTAAAATTTCTAAAATCTCTAAACTGCGTGTATCCAACAGTTAAACTATTAGAATATTTACCATTGAAATTAGAATTAAGTTCAGCAATAACAGACTTCATATTTTGGTTGATACGATACCAAGCACTAGAGAAGGGAACGTAATTAACGCTGTTAGTACGTCCACCAGCAGGATTATAAGCTGTATTACCAGAACCATTAGGATTGACATCTTTAAAAGAGTTCAATTGGTTGTAACGAATACTAAATTTGTGTGTTTTATTGATGTTCCAATCTAATTTCACCAAAACTTTATAGCTATTAGAAAGTGCGTCAAAGTTGTTAAAAGTACCAGGATCAAAATTATAATCTTTAATAAGTTTATCCTTAATTTGTTGCAATTCTGAGCTTTTTGGCTGATTAAGAATACCATTTGTAGTACCATCAGCAAGGAAAGTATAAGCTGGATCAGTACGAGTTTCTATTTCACCATTGATAAAGAAAAACAATTTGTTAGGAATAACTGCGCCGCCCATACGGAAACCCGTGTTATTATACCTGAAATTCTGTATTTTGTTTTCTTCACCCGCTACTTTTGTTCCTACAAAATCCTGATTACGCATAAAAGTATAAACAGACGCTTGCGTTTTGTTTGTTCCAGAGCGTGTTACTGCATTGATACCTGCTCCTGTAAAAGCACCTTGACGTACATCATAAGGTGCAATAGACACTGTAATGTCTTGGATAGCATCAATACCAATAGGTTGCGCTCCTGATTGCCCTCCTGGCGTAGCAGAAAGCCCAAACACGTTGTTAGAAGTAGCACCATCAATAGTAAAATTGTTGTACAAGTTACTTCTACCACCAAAGCTAAAGCCTGTACCTGCCTGTGGCGTAAGGGCTGTAAAATCTTGGAAATTACGAGAAATGGTTGGTAATCTTTCAAACTGTTCTTTTCTGATGTTTGTAGAAGCACCAGTGCGGTCTCCATTCATTACGGCATCTTTTTGCCCTGTAACTTCTGCGGCATCTGTGATAGTTTCAGTATCATCTCTGAGTTTGGTATTGAACGTAAAATTTTGTCCCAAACTAAGATTAGGTACTTCTTGCTCAAAAGCTGTAAAACCCATAGCCGTAATTGTAACCTTGTAAGGTCCGCCTACACGCATATTAGGAAGTGAGAAACGCCCATTGTCGTTTGTTACTGTGGCGTATTCTGACCCTGTTTCAGTCAAGATAGCAAGTACCGTAGCTCCTGGGATTGCTCCACCTTTTGTGTCTGTTACGAGTCCGCTCATAGAACCTGTCGTAATACCTTGTGCTTGTGTGTTTTGCACTCCGCAAAACGAAAGTAAACCTAAGAGGATTACTAGTAGTTTTAACTTCATTGTAGTTTTGTTTGAATGATTGTTTATTGAAATATTACGTACTGTGATAAACTTTGCGCAAAAGTAATAGAATTGTGGATAATAACCTTGTTAAAAAAAATAATTATTTTGTTAATATTAAGATAACATTGGAAGTTTTGAAAATTATTTGCAAAACATTTTTACAAAGTAAAAAGCTACTTTCACAAAGAAAAATGCCTATTTGGTAAAACAATTAAATTAAACATTATTTTTTTGGTTACTTTTGCTTGTTAAATAGTATTTAAAATATATACAACAAATACAGCTGTACTCACACCAAACAATTATTAAATCTTACAAAAATGAAACTTCTTTTTAATCTGAACAAACCCGCCTTATTATTTTTATTTTTCTTTCTCTTTATTGAAAACGCACAAGCTCAAATAAGCTTTGACACAGGTATAAACGTAGGGGTAGCTACTAGTGTGGGAGATATGAAATTTATGAAAACTGCTGACCTCAATGGGGACGGTATCTCTGATTTGGTGAATACAGTTTCAGAAGATTATTTGCGTGTTACATTTCTCAATAATACTGGGGGCATACTTGGCGTGCCTGCAGTTTATAGTTTGGGTAATGCTGGAAAACAAATAAGAAACATAACCCTTGCAGATTATGATGGAGATGGCAATATTGATATTGCTGCAATGGTATTTCAAACGGCAGGTGCAGCACAACTTTTATACTACAAAAATCAAGGAAATGGAACATTTGTAGCACCTATTACTACATCTGTTTTTGGCTCGTTTAGTGGCGGTGGTATGGTGCTTACACCTATTGATTATGATTTAGATGATGATTTGGATTTGGCTACTATTATTTTTGATGGTAGTTTTCTTAGATTAGTTATTTTTAATTATAACAGTGGATTTTCAGCTAATACCAGTTTTATCTTTGGTGGACCTAGTGCTTACAGTGATTTGCATAGTTTGGAAGTGGGTGTTTTTAATAACCTTAGCCCAACACCAGAACTTATATTTGTAATGAATACTGACCAAGTTTATAAAATAGGTGGACTAACAAGTAGCATTACCTTTAATTCTATCTATACAGAACCAGTTGCTCCTTATCCTAATACACGTTTTACAGATATTTCTATCAATAATATGGACTTGGACGGAGATAGTGATATAGTGCTTTCTAGTGGTAGTGTAGTTGGTAATAATTTTATTAGAGTATTAGATGGTGATGGCTTGGGTGTTTTTACAGCAGGTTTCACAGCAAATTTTGGTACTGGAAGTATAGCTGCAGACATATTAGCAACAGATTTTAATAATGATGGTTATAATGATATAGTGGTAGCTACTCAAGGAGATAATTTGATACGCATCTATAAAAATATACTTGGTACACTTACTGTACAACCACCTATTAGCGTAGCAGGTAAAATATTTGGGGGTTTGATAGTTGCTGATTTTAATATAGATGGTAAAATAGACCTTGCTGCTACAGAAATAGCTGGTCTTCCTGATGATAATTATATTTTCCTTAACAATACTACCGCCCTGCTACCCACACCAGATGTTTGTGCTAATGTTTCTGGTGGTAATTTTCTTGCTTCTAATAAGGTTTTTTCTCCAAAATTGAACGCTTTTACTGTAGAAGGGTGGTTTAAAATGACAGATTTGCCTGCTAGCCAAGACCAATATATCTTTTATAATGGTACATTTGGAACTGATGGCTTTGGACTCTATGCAAGAGCGGGTAGTAAGGATTTATTTGTTTTTGGTAGTGGTAGTGGTAATTTTTCATTTTCTGTTAATGCAAGTGCTATAAAAGACCAATGGATGCACTTTGCGCTTATAAAAGATAAAAGTGATAATTGGTTTTTTTATTTAGATGGAAAACAAACTACTTTTACAAATAGCAATAACTTCTTAACTCCAACTAATAGAGCTTTTTTTGGAACGAAAAATGGCAGTGGATTTGGTAATATGGAAGGTTTTTTGCAAGAATTTCGTTTTTGGCATATTGTTTTAGATACAAAAACCATACGAGAATATTCGCATATACAAGCCAATAATAATCACCCAAAGTATTTCACATTGAATTCTTATTATCCACTACACGACAATAGCACAGTAAATGAGGTGAAAGATGTTGCTTTTATGACCAATAAAAATGCTTTATACAAAAAGGCTACTTTTAAAGTATCTCCTAATTGGTCAGCAGATATTGCACCTGTGGGAGATGGTGGCTCTGGTGCAACTATCAATCTCTCTACGCCTATTCTCAATGCACGCAATACGCAAGGTTTTGAGGCAGATTTTACAGGGGCAGGCTCACCTTTTCCTAATGGAGACATAGTAATTTCTCGTATATATGATACACCTACTAATAATTTATCTAGTGCGCAAAACTTTTTCCCTACACCTACTGGACCTATTTCTCGTACTGTTTTTAGTAATATTTACTGGGTAGTTGAAAATTATAGCACTAATGCTACTACTTTTCCTAGTTTTTTAAAAGAAATCACTTTTGATATAAAAAATAGTCAGTTTGTAGATAGTGGGGGCTTGCCCCAAAGTTTCCCTATTAGCGGGTTTCCAGTAACAGCTCCTTTTCCTGCGACTAATCCTTTAGCCAATGCTTTTGAGATATACACACGTCCTGCTACTTCTAATAATGCTGCTGAATGGAAACGTGTAGGCGTTTGTAATGCTTTTGGTAGCGTAGCAGCAAGAAAACCTGGAAGCGTTATTGATGATTTTGGACGTATTCAGTTGGTTATTGGTGTTGATTTGACTATTTTGCCTATTCATTTAGCGAGTTTTTCAGGGAAAAGAATCAATTATGAAACTAATCTTATTGAATGGATAACCACTTTTGAATACAAAAATCAACTTTTTGAGATAGAAAAAAGTTTTGATGCCAAAGAGTTTTTTAGAATTGGTACAGAGAAACCAACCAACAAAACCCAAGTACAAAATTATAGTTTTACTGATAAATATGCCACAGAGGCTGCTTATTACCGTTTGAAACAATTTGATGAAGATGGGAAAGTCAATTATAGTAAAACTATTTTTATCAGTAATCAAAAAGAAAATGGTATCCAAGAATTTTCAGTTTATCCAAATCCTGCCAGTAGCTCTGCTACAGACGAAATCCGACTAAAAATAACAGGAACAGATAATACTAAACCTATGCAAATGCAAGTTTTTAGTACAATGGGAACGAAAATACTTGACATTAGTGGCAACCTTTCTGAAATAGAAAAAATACTTAACCAAAACTTAGCTAAAATGCCTTTGGGTTTGTATATGATACAACTTCAGACAGAAAACAAAATAATGAAAACGAAATTCATCAAAAAATAATCAGAATTTGCAAGATTAGAAGATAAATACAAGGATAATACAAAATACATTTTCTAACATAATTATTTAATAGAATGGTATTTTGTATTATCATAAGAATCCTATCATCTTGTAAATCCTGATACTAACAACAATCCCTACAAATATGAAAAAAATACTATTATCCCTATTTTGCACTTTCCTAATTGTTTGTATAATTACACCTATACAAGCCCAAAAGCAAAGTAAAGTAGATAGCCTTTCAAAAGCATTAGCTGGAGTTTCTGCTGACACTAATAAAGTCAATATTTTGAATAACCTGGCTATTGCTCTGATGGGTACAGACATCAGTAAGGCAAAAGAATACAGTTTGGAAAGTACCAAACTAGCTCAAAAAATAGATTTTAAGAAAGGTGAGGCTATTTCTCTGCAAATTGCGGGTTCGTTAGCAGCAAAAAAAGGTGATTTTGTCACTGGTATTGAGTATCAATATAAGTCTATGGAAATCAATGAGAAAATTGGTTGGAGAAAAGGCGTAGTAAATTGTCTAAATAATCTAGGAAACTATTACTATCAACAAGGTAACTATCCTAAATCTCTTGAAAACCACTTTAAAGCCTTAAAAGAAAGGGAAAAAATGAAAGATGAAGCAGGTATTTTATCTTCTCTTAACAATATAGGAGCTACTTATGAGATACAAAAAGATGTAAAAAAAGCATTAGAATACTATGAAAGAGGGCTAATATTAGCAAGAAAACTAAATAATAAAGAAAGAGAGGCATCTATATTATTTAATATGGCTGCTATAATGAGTGATAAAAAACAATATCAACAAGCATTAGACTATAATTTGAAAGTAGTTGCCCTTAGAGAAGAAATTGTGGATTTTCAGGTTTCTGATGCTTATAGGGCTACTGGAGAAGGTTATGTAAATGCAAAAGATTATCAAAAAGCTGATGAATACTTTCAAAGAGCTATCAAGTCTGCTACTGAAAATGAAGATTTACAAACACTCGCAGTAGTTAATAGTAGTTTAGGAGATATGTATGAAGAGCAAAAATTACATGCAAAATCAATAGAATTTCATCTAAAAGGCTACGAAATTGCTAAAAAAATAGGTGCAAAAGATATTATGAAAAATGCACTTGCTGACCTTAAAGACAACTACGCTCACTCTGGTGATTATGCCAAAGCGTACAAAGTAGGAGAAGAATACTTAGCTCTCAAAGATAGCCTTTTCAATGAGGATAAATCCAAAGAAATTGGAAAGCTAGAAGGTGGTTTTGAGTTAGAAAAGAAACTGGAAACAGAAAAACGTATCAAAGATACAAAAGATGCAAAAGAAAAAGAAGACAAAAAACGTATAATTAATTTGCAATATTCTGGGATTTTCTTGGCACTTATTTTGGCATTTGTTGGGCTGATTTTCACTAAAAAGTTCAATATTAGTTCAAAAATGATGGAAAATGTTACATTTTTCTTGTTTTTAATTTTCTTTGAATTTATTTTAGTTTTTACAGAACCTATTCTGTCAGATTATACTGGTGGTTTGCCACTGCTCACGCTTGCCGCAAATGTGGTGCTTGCACTGATATTTACGCCTATGCACAGGTATATGGAAGGTAAATTCAGAAAAGCTGCTATTACAAGAGAAAAAAAATAAAGCAGAAAGTAATTGTGAATTTTTAATTGTGAATTATGAATGAATACAAACTATTAGTAATCTGCTACTTAGTATAAAAGCAAAAAACATAGAATACAAGTTGTATTCTATGTTTTTTTGCTTTTTTCTTAGAAGTTTTTTCTTATTTCCACTACTTTTTCTGTGTCTTTTGCATCATAAATAATTTTGAATTTTTTGCCAACAAACTTAGGATTTTCACTTGGAGGACCTTCTCTTTGTGGGTCGTCCCCTTCTAGCAAAGATTCTTTTGGCATTTTTGGGTTATATTTTGCGCCATCTTCCATTGGGTCGTTCAGAAGGCTTATTTCTATTTGTTCCTCTTTGGCATTTTTGAAATAATATTTTGTGCTTCCTGCATACCAAGTAGCACTTACAAAAATAACATCTATTTCAACACCAGTAGCATCTTTTGAAGTTGTTTCTATTTTTGTTGTGGTTTTTGTTGTGTTTTTTGTTGTGTTTTTTGAAACATTATTACAAGAACTAAGCGACATTCCAAACGTAGTTGCCAATATAATAGCTAATGTAGCAAAAGGGCGTGGTTTCAGAAAGAGTTTCTGAACAGAATTATTGGTTTTCATAATGATTTTTTTTATTTTATAAGTTATTGATTACTCCCAAAGATATTGTTTATTTCCCATAAATCAAAAAAAATACTGTTTTTTTCATTTTTCGTGGGCATGTTAATGCCTACTTGATGATAAACAATAAATTTGTTTTTTAGGATTAAAAATTGTGTTATAAAAGCTACATTATTTAGTATTACACTCATTTTGACTAGTAAAAGTACATTATTTCTTGTGAAAATCACTTTTTTTTGTTATTATAGAAGAATTTTTATAGCTTGCTACGCAAAGTTCACACTTGTAAAAATAAACTAATCCAACTAATCTATCAAATTTATCTCTAACTTTATGTCAATAGAAAAAGAACCACAAATTCCACAAACAGACCGCAGAAGTGTACGTGAAAGCGTACGTGAAGAAAACCAAACCGTTTTTCATACAGGTGAATTTCCAGGAAATTTTGAAGCATCAGGCAAAGACCCTGCTATTGAAGTTTTTTCGTATGATGTCAATGAAGCTACCCGTTACGCTTTTGCTACAATGGAACAGCTCAACGCACATATTGCTCAAAACCAACATCTTACGCATTGGATAAATATTGAAGGTTATGGCAATACCGCTTTTTTGCAAAAATTGCAGGAGCGTTTTGGTTTGCATAGCTTAGCGTTAGAAGATGTAGTTTCTATCAATCAACGCCCAAAAGTGGATTATTATGATGGACATTGGTTTATCATTTCAAGAATGTTGTATTTTTATGAACACAAACTCATCAATGAACAAATTGCATTTTTCATTTTTGATAAAATAGTCATTACCATTCAAGATGAATTGGAAGACTGTTTGGATACCATTAGAGACCGTATTTTGAAGGGAAAAGGGCAAATACGCTCTCAAAGTGCAGCCTATTTGGCATATGCTTTGATGGACGCTATTGTAGATAATTATTTTCCTATGATAGAAGATATTAACCACCGTATGACACTTTTGGAAGAAAGTATTATGCTTGAGCCTATGCCACATCACGTAAACGAAATAATGAATATTAAGCGTGAAATCATACAAATACGCAAGGCAGCACTTGCAGAAAGGGACAAACTAAACGAGCTTTTGCGCAGTGACTATGTCAAAAAAGATGAAAAATTAGAGATGTATTTGCGTGATGCACAAGACCATAGCATACAAATTGTGGATTTGTTGGAAGCTGAAAAAGAAATTGCCTACAGTTTGATGGACGTTTATATGTCTAATGTAGGTAATAAAACCAATGATATTATGAAGTTTTTGACACTCACTTCTAGTATTTTTATTCCTCTGACCTTTATTGCAGGGATTTATGGAATGAATTTTTCTAAGGAAGATGAAGACGGAAAACGCATTCCTGGTAATATGCCTGAGCTTTATATGCCTTATGGTTATGAAATTGTTTGGGCAGGAATGATACTTATAGCTATTGGAATTGTTTTGTTTTTTAAGAAAAAGAAATGGCTTTAAAGAATTAGGAATTAGGAATTAGAAATTATTTTTTGTATTCATTCCTAATTCCTAATTCACAATTCCTAATTAAAGAAATATGCAACACACTGTTTTATATTCTGCTTTTGATGTTCACCCTTCCGCAAAAGGTGCTAGTACCCATATTACACACTTTTCTAAGGCACTTTTTGAGTTTGGTAATGGCGGTTGGCTCAACGTAATGGCTGATGAAAAGCTGCCTTTACACGAAATTAAAGAAGAAAAAGTAAG
>JANYGM010000384.1 GCA_025362415.1 bacterium | reverse complement strand
TAGGTTTTGCGGATAGTTTTTTATAGATTTGAAAGTAATTTTTTGCTATTATTATTACTTATCCCCTAATCCTAAAAACACTTGGAAAATATGTCAGAAACCAATAGAGAACGTGATTTGGTACTCGCTCCCAATGAGTATGCGTTTATTTCAGACCAGACAAAAGGCAATATCAACGTCTATGTAGGTCCGTATAAGACAAGTTTGGCAAACACAGACAAACCTGTACTTTTTGCGGATAGCTCCAAAAGGTTTGAAAAATGTACCTTAGATGAAGCTGTTTGCATCTTCACTACCGCCCCAGAAGGTTGGTATATCGTAATGAAAAACCCTGCAAAAGATAATTTGCAACCCAAAAATGGCACTAACAACAACCTTACAGATTTGCTCGTAGGGCGCAAAGTGAACATTCCTGGTCCTGTGAACTTTGCGGTGTGGCCAGGGCAAATGATTAAGGTGTTGCGTGGGCATAATTTGCGCTCAAATGAGTACCTTTTGGTGCGTATTTATGATGAAGATGAAGCTCGCAAAAACTGGAAAAAAGCCGTTATCAAAACAAAAGAAGATACGGAAATCAATTTGGAAGAAATGCCTGACCTTACAATGGGAACAATGCTTCTCATAAAAGGCTCTGATGTTTCGTTTTATATCCCTCCTACAGGTGTAGAAGTGGTTTCTGACGAAAATGATGAGTATGTACGTGAGGCTATCACGCTAGAAAGGCTAGAATACTGTATTTTGTTAGATGAAGATGGCAACAAACGCTTTATACAAGGTCCTGCGGTGGTTTTCCCACAACCTACAGAAGAATTTGTGATGCGAGATGAGTCACGCAAATTTAAGGCGGTAGAACTCAACGAAATGTCAGGCTTGTATATCAAAGTCATTGCGCCTTATTCTGATGCAAAAGGTAGCTATAAAGAAGGTGATGAGCTTTTTATTACAGGAAAAGACCAAATGATTTATTATCCTCGTGCCGAACACGCTCTTGTGCGCTACGGAAACAAGGATAAACAGTTTGCAACCGCCATTCCGCCAGGTGAAGGACGTTATTTTTTGAATAGAAAAACAGGGACTATTTCTCTTCAAAAAGGTGCAGCAATGTTTTTGCCTGACCCTCGTGAGTTTGTGATTGTTAGACGTATTCTGTCTGCAAAACAAGTGGCTTTGTGGTTTCCTGGCAATACAGAAGCATTAGAATATAACCTAAAATTGCAGGAATTGCAGCAAAACGACAAAAGCCGCAATTATATTGAGAGTAACCAACTTGATGAAGTACAACAAATTCAGCAAGAACAAAGTGTTTCTTCCCTTAGTAATATTGCCAAGCAAAAAGTTTCTAAGAAAATTGCAGGAGATAATTTTGCTCGTGATAGCAATTATGTGCCTCCACGTACAATCACACTAGATAATAAGTATGATGGTGCAGTTACAATCAGCCCTTATACAGGTTATGCGGTGCTTATTGTGAGCAGAACAGGTACTAGGAAAGTGGTTTCTGGACCTCAAACCTATCTTTTGGAATATGATGAAACATTGGAATCAATGGAACTCTCCACTGGAACGCCAAAAAATGCAGATAGTACGCTTAAAACTGTCTATTTGAGAGTTTTGTACAACAAAATCTCTGATATTATTCAAGCAGAATCAATGGATTTTACGCAAGTGAGCGTGCATTTGTCGTATAGAGTGAATTTTGAGGGTGAGCCAGAAAAATGGTTTGATGTAGAAAATTATGTCAAATTTTTGACTGACCACATGCGTTCTTTTGTGCGAAATATTGCCAAAAAGCACTCTATAATGGATTTTTACAACAATGGCATTGAAATTATTAGAGATGCTATTTTGGGAAAACCTGATGCAGAAGGAAAACGTAAAGGCAGACTTTTTGAGGAGAATGGTATGCGTATTTATGATGTAGAATTTTTGGGAAACATCAAACTGATGGATTTGGGAATGGAAAGCCTTCTTATTGCCTCTCAACAAGATATAATCAAGCAAAACTTGCGCATAGCCACAGAAAAACGTAAATTAGAGTTTACGCAAGAATCAGAAATGATTGTGCAGGGCATCAATGACTCACAAGCTGAAACTAAGAAAAAACTCTTAGATATACGTACTGAAGAGGTTATTAAGAATTTGGAGCTTTCTATGGCAGTAGTGCAAGCAGACACAGCAATAAAATTCCAGAAGTCTGATGCTGATGTTATTGACCAAGAAAACCTCAATAAAATCAATCAAGCAGAACTTTCTCGCAGAAAAGAAAAACAAGAACTGGAAATTTCTTTGCAACAACAATTCTTAGAACAAGAACTTGTGCGTATGCAGTCGGAAGTAGAGGCACTTGTAGCGAAAGCAGGCGCAATTTCTCCTAATTTGGTGGCTGCTTTGCAATCTTTTTCAGACAAAGCACTTGCAGAGAAAGTGGCACAATCTATGTCGCCGTTGGCTATTTTGGGCGGGAAAAGTGTGGCAGAAGTATTTTCAAACCTATTGCAAGGCACTATTTTAGCAAATGTGTTGGATAACAACAATGATAATACTGATATTGTGAAAGCAGAAGAAGTGTAAGTCAAGGTATGAGGTGAGAAGTACGAGGTACGAAAATAAAACGCTGATTATCAATAAAAACCGCATTATACAGTTGTAAAATGCGGTTTTTTTGTATTGATTAGTGCCTTTTCTGATTTTATACACTTAGATAACAGTATTGTTAATTTGTATTCTGAATTTCGTAGCCACTTGATTTATCAAGTAATGTTTTTGGGACAAAACAAATGAGGTAGTGTAATTACTTAGTACAAATTGCGTGGAATTTATTTATCAAAAAGAATACTTTGCAGTGTATTTTGTTCTATACCATTTGTTTTGTCCAAAACAGCATTTTGATAAATCAAACGCCTACGTAAAAAATCACAAATTATCAATGTCATTATCTAAATATAGCCCGAAAACACACAAAATATTTTGTAAGAAATATAAAATAGTTGTTTAGTTTACAAAAAATCCTTACCTTGTAAAAACACTAACGCAATTGGAATTTCTTTTGACTTTTAAATGATGCAAGCACTCCAACAATTTTTTGAAACACATTTTGCTGTGGGTTTAGCTGACAATAAGCTAAAACGGCAACTTATAGCACTAAGTTTTAATTTGTATGTCTTTCTTATTATGATGGTTTTTTCTATTATTTATTATGTAATAGAAATTGACACGACCATCACTGCCTATACATTTTGTTTTGGATTTACTTATTTAGGTACATTCTTATTAGCTTGGCGTGGTTATCACTATGCTAGTATTTTGTATATGTTTGTTTGTATGAATCTTGGTTTTGGAGGAGTAATGCTTCTTTGGGGAAGTCCTTTTGAAATAGGTATTGTGTTTTTGCCACTTATTTGTGGATATTTTGTGCTTTTTGACTTAAAAGACAGAAGGGTTCTTTATCTTGTTCTTCTTTCAATCACTATTCTTGCTATTACTCGTCTCTTTGATTGGTCAAGTTTTATGGTGGATATTCCTGTTTTGTACAAAAAAAATATTTATATTTCTATTTTAGTGATTTCTTTGCTTACCGCTGTGTATTTTATCAATATCATTACCAAAATGAATGGTAAAACAGAAAGAAGGCTAGAACTGCAAAGTTTTGCTATGGATAATGCAGGAGATAGTATTTTATGGTTAGACAAAATAGGAAATATCTGTTATGCTAATAAAATGTCTATAAAAACTTTTCAATATGAAAAAAGCGTTCTACTACAAACTAATATTTTTGAGCTTTGCAAAGAATTTTCTAAGCAAGAATGGCAAAATATTTGGTCAGAGCTAGAAAAAAATGAATTGATGTATTTGGAACATGTTTTTTGTAATGCCACCAATGTAAAAATTGATATGGATGTTTCTTTTTCTATGATGAATACTGGAAAAGAATATTACGTCTGCGCTTTTATGAAAGACATAAGCGAACCAAAACGCTTGGAACACGTCAAACAAGCAGAAAAAAATGTTCTTAAAAACATTGCACAAGGCTACAGCGTGCAGGCATCAGTAGGGATTTTTCTTAGAAATTTGGAACATTCGGTACAAAATCAAATGTTTTCTTCTATTTTGCTTATCAATAAAGAAGGTGTGGAAAAGGAAAAACTCACCTATTATTCTGCTCCTAATCTTCCAGAAAGCTATATTGATGTCCTAGAAGCAACAGAAATAGAAATAAATGCCTCTACATCTGGTAGGGCAGTTTTTAATAGAAGAACAACTATTATAGAAAGTATTGATAAAAGTGATTTTGAAGAAGATTACAAAGAAACAACCAAAAACCATCATTTTAAAGCCTGTTGCGCCTTACCTATGTTTGCCAGTAATGGTGAGGTTTTGGGGGTGCTTACTATTTATTATGATATTGAGCAAAAACCAACTAATAAAGATTTAGAAGTGTTGGAAAGTGCCAAAAATACCCTTTCTATTATCATTGAGAGAAGTTTAACAGACCAGGCACTGCGCAAAAGTGAAGCCAACAACAAGGCACTTATCAAAGCAATTCCTGATAATATCTTTATGATTGATAAAGAAGGTACATATCAGAAAATAATAGCAGATAATGATACAGATTTGATAGCTCCTATTGAAGATATTATAGGCAAAAATGTTATTGATGTTATGCCAAAAGAAGTAGCCATAAAAATGCTCCGAATGATACAAAAAGTAACATCTACAGGGTTTCCACAGTCTTTTGAACACAATAATAATAATTTATATGGTATTCGTCAATCTTATGAAACACGAATGGTTGCCCACGAAAACGGTGGCGTGGTTACTATTGTCAGGAATATTACTGAAAGAAAGAAAAACGAACAACTTATTGAAGAAAATAATAGCAAAATCAATGCTATTCTAGAAAGTACCTCGCATATTATATTTGCCCTAGATACAGAGCTGCGCTACATAGCGTTCAATCCTACACATAAGGCACGTATGAAAGCTATTTATGGGGTGGATATTGCTATTGGAGTTTCCCCAACTGAAAATGCTATTTTTAATGGGAAAATGAAAACTAATTTTTTGCGTGCATTACAAGGTGAGCAGTTTGTTTTGGTGGAAGAAGTACGTGTAAATGAACACAAAACGCTTTATTATGAGATATTTCATAATCCTATCCGCAACGCTTTAACAGAAGTTACGGGGCTTGCTATTTTCTCGCAAGACATCACAGAAAGGATACTTTTTGAAGAAGAACTTAAAGAAGCAAAGATAAAAGCAGAAGCAGGTGCAAAGGCAAAATCTGCCTTTTTATCTAATATGAGCCACGAAATAAGAACGCCAATGAACGTGATTATGGGGCTTACCAATATTGTTTTGCAGGATAATTTATCTGCAAAATCAAGAGAAAACCTAAGAACTGTCAAATCTTCTACAGAAAACCTGCTAGGAATTATCAATGATGTATTAGATATTTCTAAGATAGAAGCAGGAAAAGTTTCTTTGGAAGAGAAAGATTTTGACCTTTTTGAGTTGCTCAAAGACATTGAAAGAGTTTTTTCTTTTTCAACAAAAGAGAAAAAATTGTATTTTAATGTGAATATGGCAGATAATATGCCGAAAATTGTCAAAGGAGACCGTTTACGCCTTAATCAAATCCTTATCAATTTGCTTGGCAACGCTTTTAAATTTACCAATAATGGTGGCGTAACACTTATGGTAAATGTTTTAGAAGAAAATCTAAATTTTGATGTCCTAAAATTCGTTATTACTGACACAGGGATAGGTATTCCTGCAGGACAACAAGAAAGTATTTTTGAGAGTTTTACGCAGGCTTTTAGCGACAAAGCAAAGAAAATTCAAGGAACGGGTTTGGGACTTGCCATTACAAAACAACTGGTAGAATTACAAAATGGGCGTGTTTATGTAAAAAGTGAACTAGGAAAAGGGAGTGATTTTATCATAGAACTGCCATTTTTGAAGGCAAATGCTACACAAATTATTTCAGAAAATATTATACAAAATAACAAACAAGGGCAAGTTAGCTTAAAAGGAATGAGAATTTTGCTCGCAGAAGATAATTTGCTCAACCAATTTGTTGCACAACAAATTCTAGCAGAATGGCAAGTAGTGTTAGAAATAGCTAATACAGGCGTAGAAGTGCTAGAAAAAATGGCTAAACAAGATTTTGATGTGATACTAATGGATTTGCAAATGCCCGAAATGAGTGGTTTTGAGGCAGCAGAATATATTCGTACCAAACTTTTTGCACCAGAAAATAGCATACCAATCATAGCACTAACAGCAGATGCTTTCCAAGAAACACGCCAAAAAGCCTTAGAAATGGGTATAAATGCGGTGGTTACAAAACCTTTTCAAGCAGAAGACCTTTTTAATGCTATTGCACAATTTGCGACACAAACACAACCAATATTACAAGAAACAACTCCCAAAACAACAGATTGGAGGCAAAATGCACCTCAAAACCAACAAATAGACCTTAATAATCTCAACAAATTACTCAATAATGACCCTAATGCTTTAAAACAACTTTTCAAGATATTTACAGAAAATTTCAAG
>JANYGM010000348.1 GCA_025362415.1 bacterium | reverse complement strand
TTCTGTCTTTAAAGCTCCCTTTGGGGGTTTGGGGGCTATTGGGTGTGTTTTTCTTTTCTTCCTTCTTTCAATTCCTGCCTATTCTCAAACGCCAAAAGGCAAAGGAACAGTAAAAGGACGTGCTGTTTTTGCTGACAAAACTCCTGCTGCTTTTGCTACAGCATCTGTACGTATTTTGCCAGATTCTTCTTTGGTATCTTATGCGCTTACCAATGAAGAAGGAAATTTTGAACTAAAAAATCTTGCAAAAGGAGATTATCTGATAAATATCAATCTTACTGGTTCTCCGCTATTTGTAAAGGGTTTTTCTATTACTGATGCTATGCCAAATGTTGATATGGGCGTTTTGAGTATTGAAGAATTTACAGTAAAAGGAGCTGTCGTTAAAGGACAACTTGCACCTGTGGAAATCAAGCAAGATACTGTTGATTTTGATGCAAAAGCATTCAAAACAAAGCCTAATGCTAATTTGGAAGACCTACTTAAAAAACTTCCTGGCGTGGAAGTTGCCAAAGATGGCACAGTAAAAGCGCAAGGAGAAACAGTCAAGAAGGTTTTTGTTGATGGAAAACCGTTTTTTACAGACGACCCAAAAACTGCTACAAAAAACTTACCTGCAAGTATGATTGAGCGTGTGCAGGTGATAGACCAACTTTCTGACCAATCTCAAATGACTGGCGTAGATGATGGAAACAGAGAAAAAGTTATCAATATCACTACAAAAAAAGACTCCAAAAAAGGTGGTTTTGGTAATGTTCTCGTGGGCGCAGGCACAAATGAGCGTTATGAAAGTAATCTTTCTTACAACCGTTTTAGAGATAATAGGCAATTTTCTATTATTGGAGGTGCAAATAATGTCAATACACAAAATTTTACCTCTGGAGGAGGTACTTTTGGAGGTGGCGGCGGAGGTGGAATGGGTGGCAATATCCAAAGCCTTTTAGGAAATTTGGGAGGAACGAATAACACGCCAAATGGCATCACAAAGGCACTTTCTGGCGGTTTGAACTATAACGACCAAATCAATAATAATAGTGCAAGTACAATCAGTGCTAATTATCTTTTTAATGATGTCCAAACAGACGCTTTCCAAGACTCAAAAAGGCAAAATTTCCTTCAAAATGGTACTATTTCTACGTTTTCTGATAATGCAAATACAACAAAAGCACAAAACCATAGACTAAATTTTAGGCTGAATTTTGATTTGGATAGCTCAAATACTATTCGTTTTATCCCTAATCTTTCTGTTACGACTAATAAATATGATGCACTAAGTACCTCAAAAACAGTCAATAACGAGCAAAACCAGCTCAATAGTGCTAATACTTCTAATGATAATAAAAATGTTTCTTTGAATTTTAGTAATAGAGTTCAGTACAGACATAAATTTAAGAAGCGTGGGCGCACTTTTTCAACTGATTTTACCTTTACAGGGACTTCTCAAAATGGAGATAATTTTAATGATGCCAACAATAATTTTTCTTTGCCTATTGTTACAAATGTTCGTACTCGTCAGAAGTCCGCACAAGAAAATCATAGTTTAGGCTATCAGTTTGGGGTTTCTTATACAGAACCAGTTTCTCGTAAGCGTTCTTTGGAGTTCAATTATAATTATAGCTCTTCTAATACTGCTACTGGAAGGCTAGTTTATGATTATGATGAAAGTGTAAATTCTTACTCAAATATCAATACAAGGCTTACTAATGTTTTTGATAATGATAATAATTCTCACCGTTTAGGAACAAATCTTATCACGCAAAAACTAAAATATAATTATTCTTTGGGTTTTGCAGTGCAGACAGTTTCTCTTGATAATCAAAATGTTACGACAAATACAAATTATAAAAGAGATTTCTTTAATATATTTCCAAGTGCGCAATTTCGTTATAATTTTGGTAAAAACAGACGTTTGATTTTGAACTATAATGGTCGTACAAATCAGCCAAGTAGTACACAATTACAGCCTGTAGTAGATAATAGCAACCCTTTGAGTGTTACGACAGGTAATCCAAATTTGGATAGGGAAGTAATCAATACACTTAGGGCAAATTATTCTAGTTATAATATGACTACTTTTAGAAGTATCTTTGGATTTATGACAGTTTCAAATACGGCTAATAAAATTGTTACAAATACAACTATTGACCCATCAGGAAGACAAATAACGCAATATACCAATACAAATGGTATTTATAATGCGGCTGCTTTTGGTGGAATGGGTATTCCGCTGGTGGGTAATTCTTTTACGCTGAATTTGACAACTAATATTTTGTGGAATAGGAATAAAAGTTTTATCAATAATAACGAAAATATCACTAATAACTATACTGCTGGTCAGGGAGTTAGGCTAAACTGGAATTATAAAGAAAGTTTGGATTTGGCACTTACAGGAAATATTAGTTATTCTGTGGCTGATTATTCTTTGCAATCCCAAAATAATGTAAAATACACAACCGCTACGGCTGGTTTAGACGCTACTTATACATTTAAAAATGGTATTATCTTGGCAGTTGATGTAGATTATTATACTAATTATGGACTTGCGGCAGGTTTTAACCAAGAATATACTATTTTGAACGGAAGTATTGCTAAGCAAATCTTTAAAAATAAGTCTGGTGAGTTGCGTTTGCGTGTGTATGATGGCTTAAAACAAAATATAAGTATCAATAGAAGTGCATCAGATACCTACATTCAGGATACTTCCAATATGGTTTTGCAGCGTTATTTTATGCTTTCTTTCCGCTATAATATCAATGCTATTGCACAACAACAATCACAAAATAATAACCAAAGAGGACGTTAGTTTGAAGTGTGAAGTGTGAAGTGTGAAGTAAATACATTTAGTTATTTATTCTGATACTAATGTTTTTTGTGGTGTAGAAATTATTGATAATTAAAGTATTGATAATCAGTAAATTGAAATTGTATCAAAATAGACAATGGGCATGCCCCATAGCCGTCAGGTTAAGGTTCTTAAATTTCCCTTCA
>JANYGM010000338.1 GCA_025362415.1 bacterium | reverse complement strand
AAATAATCAACTCTATGAAATTGCAACAAATTAGCGACTTCTGCGCTCCCACTCCCATAAGCAAAAGCCTTCACCATTACCATAATCTTAGTTTTTGGCTTAATCTGACGACGAAAAAAGTTAAGATTATGCGCAAGGGCATCAAGATTTATTTCTAAGATTGTGCCGTGTGCTTTTTGTTGCATTTTTTGTACAATTTTCTCAAAAGCAAATTTCCTTGCACCCTTAATTAAAACTACTTGATTCTGAATTTTTTTCAAGTCAAATTCTCTTAAAAAACTTGCTGTATCTTCAAAAAAAGCAATATTTGTAGTATTTTTAATATTTTCAAAAACCTCATTAAAAACTTCTTTATTTTTGCTAATATTCTCTCCAATTCCTATAAATTGAGTGATATTTTTTTGTGCAATAATGTCTGCTACAGACTTATAAAGTGCTTTTTGGTCGTCCAGACCCGTTTCCAAAATGTCCGACAAAATAAGTGCTTTTTCTGTTTTTTGTTGTTGATTTTGCAAGAAATTAAGTGCCATAGAAAGCCCTACAACATCATTATTGTAGCTGTCGTCAATAATGTAAGAATCAAAAAGACCTTTTTTTATCTCCAAACGCATAGAAATAGGCTTAAGTGTTTTGATTTTTTCTGCTATTTTCTTAGGCGAAATATTAAAAAAATACATCACACAAGCGCAAACAAGCGCATTTTCTATAGAAGTTTTGTCGTTTTCATTAAAAGGAAAAAGATTTTTATTGATAGAAATATGCCAATTATGATAGGAGTTTTCGTTATAATTTTCTGTTTTTTCATCAATTAAAAGCATTTCTTTTGATGTTCCAGCCAATTCTAAATCATAATCCCAAAAAACCAATATTGTACTTTTATATTTATCATTAAAGGCATCAAAAACATCTTTAAAATCATTTAAAAGATGTTTTGGAAAGAAAACAATAGAAGAATTTATAAATAATTGTAGTTTTTCTTGGAGTTTTTGCGCCCTATTTTCAAAACCTTCGTCGTGAGCAGAGCCAATATTAGTGAGAATACCAATGTTGGGTAGGATAATTTTCTGCAATTTTTTCATTTCACCTATTTGTGAAATACCTGCCTCAAAAACGCCTATTTCGTGTTTTTTATTGATTTCTGCCACAGAAAGCGGTACACCAATTTGAGAATTATAACTTTTGGGGCTTTTCACAACAGAAAAATCAGCAAAACATTGCGCCAGCCACTCTTTGACAATAGTTTTGCCATTGCTGCCCGTAATACCAATAACAGAAATTTTATCAAACTGTTTTCTATGAAAAATAACCACCTTTTGGAGTGCTTCAATGCTGTTTTTTACGTAAAAAATATTGCATTCTTGTGATTTTTCACGAGTTAAAAGTTTTGCACGCACTGTTTGCGACACTTCCACAACGAAATTTCGCACTCCTTTTTCGTACAAATCCTCTAAAAACTGATGACTGTCGTGGTTTTTACCTTTAATAGCAAAAAAAAGTGTATTGGCAGGCTCATTAAGTTTGCGGCTATCTATGCACAACGCTAAAATGTTTGTTTTTGTGTTCCAAACGTGGTTTTTAGGGCTTTTTAGGATTTTGTCTATTTGTGAAATAAGCATTTTTGGGTCAATTACGAATTAAAAATGAGAAATTACGAATGTAAAACTTTGATTATTAAGTTATTATAAAACAAAAAGATTAGATTATTTAATTTTATTCGTAATGGAAATAAGTTGCTTATTTTTCAAAATTTTGCAAAGCCAAAAGTAATTTTTCATTTTCTTCTTGCGTTCCAACGGTGATTCTCAAACAGTTATCACATAAAACAACTTTTGCTCTATTTCTGACAATTATTTTTTCTAATAATAATTTATCAAAAATTTCTTGCGCATTATCCATCTTCACAAGCAAAAAATTAGCATCAGAAGGATAAATTTTGGTAATAAAATTGATATTTTTTAGTTTTTCTTGTAAAATACTACGTTGAAAAATAATTTGTTTGACCATTTCATTTTTCTGATTTTCTTGTGCCAAACTCTCTGCTACAAGTTGTTGCGTAACGCCATTGATGTTGTAAGGAGGCTTTATTTTATTCAAAATTTGTATGATTTCTTTGCTTGCAAATGCCATTCCCAAACGCAAATTAGCAAGTCCCCACGCTTTGGAAAGTGTTTGCAAAACCACCAAATTAGGATATTTTTCTAGTTCATTTACAAAGCTGGTTTCTGAAGAAAAATCTGCATAAGCCTCGTCTATGACCACAATTCCACTAAATTTCTCTAAAATAAGATTGATTTCTTCTCGTTTAAGCAAGTTTCCAGAGGGATTATTAGGAGAACAAATAAAAATCATTTTGGTATTTGCGTTAATATTTTTGAAAATATTATCCAAATCCAGCTGAAAATCTGATGTAAGATTTACAGAAATAACGGCAATATTATTGATATTTGCACTTACTTCGTACATACCATACGTGGGAGGCATCAATAAAATATTATCACTTTTATTATCATTTTTATTATCACTTTTATTATCATTTTGATTGTCATTTTGATTGTTTTTTGGCTCACAAAATGCCCTAATTAGCAAGTCTATGGCTTCATCACTACCATTTCCAAGAAAAACATTATCAATAGTTACATTTTTAATACCTGCAATAAGTGTTTTGACAGCGTGCTGATGTGGGTCTGGGTATCTATTAAAATTATTTGTTGTAATGGTATTTTCGTTAGCATCAAGGAAAATACCAACTTTTCCTGTATATTCATCTCTTGCAGAAGAATAAGAGTTGATTTGTCGCAGGTGAGGGCGCAAAAGTTTTATAATATCAAACATAATTTTTTGTGAAACTGGTATATTAAGTAGGATTATCTTTTAAATTTTTGCGCAAATTAAGGAAAAAAAAACTAATTTTACATCAAAATGTACTAACCTAATAAAAAACTTTTTAAATATATTATTTTGTCAAAAGACCCAAAAATATATTTCCCTATTTCTGCTAATACAGAGATTAGTGAAACAGATACGGCTATTATTATTTCTAGGCGTTGGTTTAATCCATTGTTTAGGTTTTTGTTTATTTTAGGTATTTTGTGGTGTAGTATTTGTGGCGTTTTGTTTTACCTTATTATTCTGAAAATGAGCAATGAAGTAAGTTTTTATATTTTTAATAGTTTTCTTACAGTAATTGGCTTGGCTATTACGTATATTAGCTGGTGTGGACTGAAAAATCATACAGAAATGATTTTTGACCAATTTGTAATGAATATTACTTTTAAACCTTATTTTTGGTTGGGTAAAACGAAAGTTATCAACCAAAATATTAAAGAATTTTTCCTTATCAAAAAAAATAATAAACAACAAAATAAGCAAGATAACAAGCAAAATAATCAGCAAAATTTTCATTATGATTTATACGTTTTACTTGTTAATAAAGAAGAGATTATGCTTATTTCTAATATTCAAGACTTTGAGATAGCCAGCGAAATTTTAGAAAAACTACTTAAAATCACACAAATAAATCAGTAAAATAATTGTGAATTATGAATGAAATCAAATATCAAATTACTTCAATAAAAAATTCTGGCAAGAAATTTGATGCATAGTATTTGAATACAATAAACTAAAAAATTATCTAAAAGTAACCTATTATGAAAAAAATCTTACAAACAATTCATTTTGAACAACCATTTGGAAAACCCTTTGGAGAGCCTTTTGGGCTATCTTACGAGGAAATTGTCCAACAAGCAGAAACAAAACCAAAAAATACCTGGCTGAACTTTGCAGAACTTATTTGCCTTATTGCATTGGGAGTAAGTATGTTAGCTTTTTTCCCTTCCTAAATTTCAACATTATTTTTCTTTCAGCAAAATCCCATAAATAACTATTTCAAATTAGTTTATTTATGGGATTTTTTGTTGTAAAATTCCAAAATAATACAATAAACATATTTTTTTTACGTTTAGAAAGACGAATATAAAAATATAAAATTTATTAAAAAAATAAAAATAAATATGTTACAGTTTTTTAAATTTACTTTTGCCTCAATGTTGGGCTTGTTATTGGCATTTTTGATAGGTATTTTCATAATAATAGGTATTGCAGGGTCTGCAAAAGACACTCCAACAATAGAAGATAATTCTGTCTTGCATCTCAAACTTAACTCCCCAATTACTGAAAGAAGTTCAGAAAACCCGCTTGAAGACTTAGATTTGCCCATTTCTACAGGTGCGCCGACAAGTTTGGGCTTAATAGAAATTTTGCAGGGTATCAAAGATGCCAAAGAAGATGCCAAAATAAAAGGTATTTATCTTAATTCTAAGACTGTGGGGGCAGGTTTTGCTGCTTTGCAAGAAATAAGAGATGCACTTATTGATTTCAAAAAATCAGGCAAATTTATTGTTGCGTATGCTGAATATTATTCAGAAGGTGCTTATTATTTGGCTTCTGTGGCAGATAAAATTTATCTTAATCCGCAGGGAATGATGGAATTAAACGGACTTTCTTCTGAAGTTACGTTCATCAAAGGAACGCTAGAAAAACTAGAAGTAAAACCTATGATTTTCAAGGTAGGAGATTTTAAAAGTGCCGTAGAACCTCTTTTTTTGGATAAAATGAGCGACCCAAATAGAGCGCAAGTTACTTCTTACCTTAATTCTGTCTATGATTTTTATCTCAAAAATGTGGCAATTTCTCGTGCCATTGACTTGAAAGACCTTACAATACTTTCTGATTCTATGACAATACGCACTCCAGAAGATGCCCTTAAATACAAGCTAATCACGCATTTAGGATATGAAGATGAAGTAGAAGACGAAATTAAAAAAACTTTAAAATTAACAGAAAAACAAAAAATTATTTCTGTTTCAATAAATAAATACATCAAATCTCAATCAGAAAAAACACGTAGTATAGCACCAAATAGAGTAGCGGTACTTGTGGCTGATGGTGAAATAGTGGACGGAAAGGGTGAAAAAGGGGAAATAGGTACAGAACTCGCTGAAGAGCTTAGAAAACTCCGTAAAGACGACAAAGTAAAAGCCATTGTTTTGCGTATCAACTCACCTGGTGGCAGTGCTTTGACTTCTGATATTATTTGGAGAGAAGTTCTTTTGACTAAAAAAGTAAAACCAATTATTGCTTCTATGTCTAATGTAGCGGCTTCTGGGGGCTATTATATTGCTATGGCTTGTGATACTATTGTGGCACAGCCAAATACAATAACAGGTTCTATTGGTGTTTTTGGTATACTTTTTAATGCAGAAGGACTACTCAAAAACAAGATTGGCGTAACGACAGATAGAGTGAGTACAGGCTTTTATTCTGATTTGGGAAATCCTACACACGCTATGTCTGAAACAGAAGGAAAAATCATTCAGAATAGTGTAGAACGCATTTATGAAGATTTTACTTCAAAAGCAGCTAAAGGACGTAGAATGACACAAGATGACCTCAAAAAAGTTGCCTCTGGGCGTGTTTGGACAGGCGCACAAGGCAAAGAAAATGGTTTGGTTGATGTTTTAGGGGATTTTAATACTGCTATACAAATTGCGGCTAAGAAAGCAAAAATTGAAAAAGATTTTTCTTTGAGATATTATCCTGCTAAAAAAGATTTCTTTCAAACACTTTTTAACAAATCAACGGAAACCAAAGCAGAAATATCTTCAAATGCCATTCAAAGTGCAATGAAGAAGGAAATGGGAGAAGAACTTTATCAACAATATCAAACTATTCAGAAACTCAAAAATATGAAAGGCGTTCAGATGCGTATGCCTTTTGATTTGAATATTAAGTAATTATAATTGACTTTTAAATAATAGTTTTTCATATATTATTGCATTTAAAGAAGACTTCGCTTCAAGCGAAGTCTTCTTTTGTGAGCCTAAGTTAGAACTGTGTATGGTAATGGAACTATTTTTAACTTCTAAAAAAATAAAAATATATTTATTTTGATAATTTTAGTATTTTTTATTATATTTGGTACTGATTATTTAATTTCCATTCCTAAATTATGTGGAATAGACGTGAAATTTAAGCAACATAAACTAACAACAAAACCAATAATCTCTATCAAAAAAATGAAAAAAAAACTTTCCATTGCATTGATTTGCCTATTCTTTGCTTTTAATTTATCTGCACAAACTGTTACATTTGGGGCAGAAAACCTATCTGATAGGCGTGATTTCAATCCTGTTAGTTTGCTTGGCAAACTAGACAACACTTATTTTGTGATGATGCGGGAGTCTAACAAGTATTTTATCCAGCGTTATGCACTCAATGAAAATCTCAAAATGAGCAAAGAAATTGATGTAAAAGCAATGATTGGCAAAGATGAAATAGGTTATACTTTTTCTTATATGTCAAAAAATGTAATTCACGTTTTTTACACCGTTTATGCCAAAAAAGAAGAATTACAATACATTTTCTTGCAAAGCTATGATGACAATCTTGCACCAAAAGGCACTTTACGTATGCTGACGACCATTGGTGGGCGTAGCAGGCGTGAGGCTGGCAAGTTTAGGTTACTTAAATCTCCCACAGAAAATAAGGTTTGTTTGGTTGGGGAAGATGATTTTAAGGACAATGACCCTCAAAAATTCTCTATAAATGTCTTTGATGCCTTCACAATGGAAGAAGAATGGAGCAAAAAAGTTACTTTGCCTTATACAGACAAACTTTTTATTGCAAGCAATTTTAACCTTACAGATGAAGGAACACTAAGTATTTTGGGTAAAAAATTCAATGAAAAACTCAAAGAAAAGAAAAATGGTAAAGTAAATTATACCTTTGAGGCGTTTGTTTATACCAAAGAAAACAACGGACAACAAAAAACCATTTCTTTGAATGCAACTACCTATATGACTGATGTGCGTATATTTTCTAGTAAAACTAATGCGTTAAATATTATTGGTTTTTATGGAGAAACGGCACAAGCAGATGTTGCTAAAGGTGTTTTTACAATGACTTTGGACAAAGAAATGAACAATACAGGAATAGACCAAAAACCGTTTACAGCAGAGTTTTTGGCTACTTTTTCTGGGAAAAGCAAACGTAAAAAAGAGATTTATCAGTTTGATATTAAAACTATTGTAGAGGGTGAAGATGGTAACATTAAAGTAGTGGCAGAACAATCTTTTAGTATTACACAGTATTATCAAAGGCAAAGTGGAGGTACGACAGCTATCACCACAGATTATGATATGGACATAATGGTATTTAATTTGGATAAAAATCTGAAAATCAATAGCAAAATGCAAAAAATATCCAAAAACCAAGAAACTGTAGCAACGACTGGGAGCATTTATTCTATCAATCAGCCCAATATTCATTCTTATATAACCTACAAAAATGCAAATGATTTGTATCTTCTCTACAATGATAATATCAAAAACAAAGATTTTATTTATAGTAAAGATGTCAAAGAAATGAACAACAGAAAACCCTCTTTTTTTATGGTTAAAATTGATGCCAGCAACAATTTGAAAAAAACAGAATTGTTTGGAAAACAAGAAAATAATTTTTTGATTTACCCTGTTTTTAGTAAGCAAATCAACGAAAAAGAAGTGCTTATTTATGCGGAAAGAGGAAAAAAGTATTCTTTTGGCATTATTAAGTTTGAGTAAAATTTATTGAAATTATTAGTCCTTCAAGGTTTTTAAAACCTTGAAGGACTGAATTAGGACTAAATTATAAATATTTTGGCATCAATTTTGTCAAATTAAATATCAGTACAATACAACTAAAAAGTAACCAAAAAGTAACTAAAATCAATTATCTCAATTATTTTTATGAAAACAAATCAACTTTCTACACTGATTGTGGGTTTTGCCACTAGCATTATGCTTTGTCTAGGCGCAAACACACGCACAAATGCGCAAACATTACACGTAGGCGCAACTACTGCCGTTAATGCTACTTTTGTTTTGGACAAAGGACTTGCAGACGACCCACGTTACAATAGCACTTTTACAGTAAAAGCTGCACCCATTGGGCTTACGGTTGGTATGGATTTCAAAAATGGTGTTGCTATACAACTGGAAGGTATTTTAGCAAAACAAGGGCAAGTTTTTGACCTTATCAATGCCGCTAAAAATGTCGTTGGAAAACGTGAAATTGACCTTACATACATTCAAGTTCCTTTGATGTTTAGGTATATAGGCAATATGGAAAAGAAAACACGTTTTAATTTTATGTTAGGACCTCAATTTTCATTCTTGACTGCAGGGAGAGAAATTGTAACTGCACCTGCAGGCACTTATGATACACCAGAAGGACAAGCTGCTGTGTTTTCGTCTGTGTATGGGCAAGGTGCAATTATCAATGCCAACAATACTTATACGACTCTTACTCCTGCAAACGAGTATGTTGTGGCAAGTTTTAATAATCCTGTAGCAGCGAAAAATTATTCTAACTTTGATTTGCAGCTTTCTGGCGGTTTTGGTTTGGATATTAATGTGGCTAAAAACATCTATATTTCTGCACTTGTGAGAGCAAGTTATGGCATTCTTGATGCTCGTGGTAGCGACCTTATCAGTAGCGTAAAAGGTGGAACGAGCAAAGAATTATTTGGTCGCCGTTCAAATTTGTTGGTTGGTTTGCAATTAGGAGCGCATTATACATTTTCTTTGTAGGAAAATCAGAAAAATGACTATATTTGCGTCAAAAAATTTATAGAAATTACCACAAAAAAATATGGCAAGTATTCAGAGCTATGTAGTAAGGGCGGCAATGTGGGCAAATAGCCTTTATAATCCTCCTAAAAGCCGCCCTACTGATATAAAAACTGCTCGTATTAATTTTGATAAAATTGGTTTACGCCTTGCACCTTTGCCTCATACACGCATTACACGTGCCACAGCAAATGGCGTTTTGTGTGAATGGACAATACCAAATAATCATTATGAGCATTATAATGAGCATCATAATGATGCCCACAATACTCAAACAGAAAATATCAAAGAAATTATTTTTTTTGTTCACGGAGGTGGCTACGTAATGGGGAGTTTTGATACCTATCGTGGCTTGGTGAGCCGTATTGCGCATCAAACACGTATGCACGTAGTTAGTCTTGAATATGGACTTGCACCAGAAAGACCCTTTCCACATGGCTTGAATGACACTTTGAATGTTTATGAATGGCTTTTGACAACTTATAAAAATGCTAAAATTTATATTGTTGGAGATTCTGCAGGAGGCGGTTTGGGGCTTGCACTTTTGCAATATTTGAAAGAAGAAAAGATAAAAATGCCTCAAAAATGTGTGTGGATAGCTCCTTGGGCAGATTTGGAACTTAAAAACCCTTCCATTGAAGATAATAAACACATTGATTATATTCTTGCCAAAACCAGAATGGAACTTGCCGCCAAAGGTTATGCCAATGGTTTGCCCCTCAATCATTTGTTTATTTCGCCTATAAATGCTGATTTTGAGGAGTTTCCGCCTACGCTTATACAAATAGGAACAAATGATATTTTACTTGATGACTCCAAAATATTAGCAGAAAAAATGAAAAAAGCAAAAGTGGAAGTAACGCTAAAAATATGGGAAAATATGCCACACCTTTGGCATATGGTCGGAGATTTTTTGCCAGAAGCTACAAAAGCAATTAGACAAATGGCAAATTTTTTGAGAAAATAAAAATTTATAAGTAATTGTGAATTTTTAAATGTAGTCGTACACTTGCGGTTGCACACTAGCAACTACTAGGCGAAAGCAACACAGCAAAAGCACGCAGAATAATGCGTAAAATCAATTTTTGAGTCTATTCAAAAAGGGCGACCGCAAGGGTACGCCCCTACATTATTTCGTGTTTTAATTTTCATTTTTTTGCCATTTTTAAATATAATGAATTCAATTGGATGATGTAGGGGCGCACCTTTACGGTCGCCTTCAAAAATATCGATGTATATATCGTGTAGGTTTTTAAAACCTAAGAAGGTGTTTAAATTAATTTACTC
>JANYGM010000320.1 GCA_025362415.1 bacterium | reverse complement strand
TTTGTCGTACACTACCATAAAAGAAAAAAACCGCCTTAAACATACGTTTAAGGCGGTTTTTTTTGGGCAAAGTGATCCCGACAGGATTCGAACCTGTGACCTACTGCTTAGAAGGCAGTTGCTCTATCCAACTGAGCTACGAGACCATTGTTTGAAGTGAGGCTTTTTATCAAGGTCAAAGACTGTGATTGAAACTATACTCACTAAAAAGATAAAAAAAATTGACAACTATGGTAGGTTGTCAATTTGTCGGGGTGGCAGGATTCGAACCTACGACCTCCTGCTCCCAAAGCAGGCGCGATACCGGGCTACGCTACACCCCGAGAGGTTTTCACTTTTTTACTCATAAAACTTAGTTTTTTGAGTAAAACTTTACTTTTACTTTCCCAGAATATAAAAGTATTACTATACTAATTACCACACTAGAGGTGGAGGAGGGATTCGAACCCTCGGTACAGTTTCCCGTACGCATGTTTAGCAAACATGTCCTTTCGGCCACTCAGGCACTTCACCTTTTTAGCTTTCAATAGATTTTTAATGTATTTCTTTATTGAGAACACAAAGGTAGTAAAAAAAAAATAGATACCAAATTTTTTTTTGTATTTTTGTAAAAATAATTAGATATTTTTTACAAAAACTGCCTAATTATCTGATTTTCAAATAAATAATTTTCAAATAATTTCTAAATAAATGACTTTCTTTCAAAATAAAACAGTCTGGATTACTGGAGCGTCTTCTGGAATAGGTGAAGCACTCGTCTATGAACTTGCTAAACAACAAGCAAATATTATTATTTCTGCCCGTCGTCAGGAGGAACTTGAACGTGTCAAAAAAAATGCTAACTATAATAATATCAATATATTAACACTTGATTTGGTAGAGTCTGACACTTTTGAAACGAAAACAAAAGAAGCAATTTCTTTTTATGGACAAGTAGATGTACTTATTCATAATGGAGGTATCAGCCAGAGGTCTTGGGTCAAAGAAACTACACTAGAAGTACATAGAAAACTAATGGAAGTAGATTACTTTAGCTATGTGGCACTTACAAAAGCTATTTTGCCACATTTCCAAGAAAGAAAAATAGGACAATTTGCGGTGATTAGTAGCGTAATGGGCAAAATAGGTACACCAATGCGCTCTGCTTATGCTGCTGCAAAACACGCTTTACACGGTTTTTTTGATTGTTTGAGAGCAGAAGTTTGGAAAGAAAATATCAAAGTAACTATTATTTGTCCTGGATATATTCGTACAAATGTAAGTCTAAATGCACTTACAGCCACAGGAGAGAAAAATAATCAGCTTGGAGAAGATATTGGTGCAGGCTTTCCTGCCGACAAATGTGCGCAGCAAGTTCTTAAAGCTATCAAAAATGGTAAAAATGAAGTTTATGTAGGTAAATCTTTTGGTAAAGAATGGCTTGCAATGCAAATGCAAAGGTTTTTCCCTAATATTTTAGCTAACCTTGTCAAAAAACAAGTACCAAAATAAGTACGAAGTATGAGGTACGAAATAGGAATTTAAAATACTGATTATAAATGTTTCTGATACTAATGTTTTTTGTGGTGTAGGAATTATTGATATTTAAAGTATTGATAATCAGCAAATTGAAATTGTATCAAAATAGACAATGGGGCATGCTCCATTGCGTAAATACACTTTTTAGGCACTTTGTGAACAGTTTTTCTTGAAGACCACAAAAAACATTAGTATCAGTAAAATCTCTTAAAAATGGCTTATATTTATCTTATCAGACACACAACGCCAAACGTGCAAAAAGGCGTTTGCTATGGACAAACTAACCTAGATGTAATGCCTAGTTTTGAAGAAGATTTTTTGCAAATAATAGAAAAACTGCAAGTTTTTTTAGATAAAAATAATATTCAGAAAATTTATACAAGTCCGCTTTTGCGTTGTCAGAAATTAGCACAAATGCTTCATCAAAATATACATCAATATCCTAATAATCAAGATTTTAATATTGATTTTATGGAAGATGCACGCTTAATGGAAATGAATTTTGGAGATTGGGAAATGAAAACGTGGGCGTATATCCATGACAACGACACAAGTAATTGGATGAATAATTTTGTAACCACAAAAACGCCCAATGGAGAGAGTTTTGAAGGTTTATCAGCTCGTGTAAAAGAATTTTGGGAGGAGATTTTAGTGTTATTAAATGAAAATACTAACAAAAATATTGCTATCATCACACACGCAGGCGTAATACGGGCTATACTTGCACTAGTACTAGGTTTTCCATTAGAAAATGCTTTCCGCTTGGAGATAAATTATGGTGGAATTTGCGTGCTTAAACAAAATAAAGATTTTACACAAATACTACAAATAAACAAATAAATTTTATTGAATACCTTTGTAAATCTCCAATAAAATGCAAGTTATTTAGAACAAATCTAAATATCAATAAAAAGATAAAAAACTCTTTTTATTTTAAATTATTTTTTTACCTTTGTCTTATAAGTTAGTACCAAAATCATAAAATTGTCAAAATGTTTTCCAAATCTTGTGAATATGCTATTAAAGCTATGATTTTTGTTGCTCAAAAATCAGAAGAAGGCACACGCATAAGCGCAAAAGAAATTGCCAACGGCATTGATGCGCCAGAGCATTTTACTGCCAAAATTATGCAAGATTTGAGTAAAAAAAAGTTGATACATTCTATAAAAGGTCCTAATGGTGGCTTTTTTATGGACGAAAAAGATTTAAAAACCTCCATTGCAGATATTGTAATGACTATTGATGGAGATGAATTGTATATGAATTGTGTATTAGGACTTAAAGCCTGTTCAGAGAAAAACCCCTGCCCTATTCATAATGAGTACAAAGAAATTAAGAAAAATTTAATCAAAATGATAGAAAATAACACAATAGCTGACTTCAAAGACAAACTGGATTCTGGCAAGTTTTTTCTGAAAAACACATAAGTTTTGCTTGTATTTTTTTATCTCAAAAAAAGATAAAAAGGTATTAAAATACACTACTATTTAGTTGTAATTATTCATCAAAAATCATATTAAAAAACAATATAAAACAATATAAAACAATAAAATCATTATGAAATCTATTCAAAAAACAAAAAAACAGAAACCTATATTATTGATAATCATTGTATTATTGATGATATTTGGCGCAACTATGGATTTGCAAGCGCAAACTGCCGACAATATTATTGCTGACCGTTATGGGCTTTTGGGACTTTCGTTGGTGCTTCTTTTAGGCATTATTCCCTTGTTTATCTTAATTATGAATACTTATTTCAATATGAAAAAACAAGATACGCAAAATGACGAATGGGAGCAGAAAAACACAGAAACACATTTTTCTGATTATATCCAAACGCTTAACCAAGACCAAATACATCAATTTATCAAAATGAAAACAAAAAAATGCTCTGGAAACTGCAAAAATGGCGGTTCTTGCGACAAGATAAACAACACAAACAACACAGGCAACACATCAAAAATTATAACTTCCTTGTTTTTGTTGTTTTCAGCAAATACGCTTTTTGCGCAAACGCCTGCCACAAATGTACCCACAAATGCAGCAGACTCACTTTTTAGCCAGCCTGGTATCATTATTACTATTATTTTGATGAGTATTCCTGTGCTTTTAGGGGTGTTTTTTGTGCTTGTGAAAGCAAATAATGCTATAAAAATGTATTTCAATAGCCTTAAAATGAAAGAAGCAGAAAAATTTGCAGAACATATCAAAACAATAGATGACAAAGAACTTGAAACGCAACTTATCAAACGAGAAAATGCACTTAATTATCATCTAAATAATACAGAACTTTCAGGTGAATACAAAGCAGAAGATACAAAAGGAATTATCCAAAATGTTGATGAAAGGCATTATACCAACTTTTTAGCTAAAAAAAGAAAGGCTACACAAAGACCAATATTAGCTCCAGACATCACCAAACTGATTTTATGGTATTTGGGTTGTGCTACATTTTGGCTTGTAGTAGGGACAGGAGTTGGGCAATATCTAGGAACAAAATTTCTTGTACCAGATATGGAGCAAATCAGTTGGTTGAGTTTTGGAAGATTGCGCCCAGTACATACAAACATTGTTTTTTGGGGTTGGGCTTCTCTTGCTATGATTGGTTTGGGTTATTATGTAGTGCCTACGGTGAGTAATACCAAGATTTATAGCGTAAAAATGGGTTGGATTGCGCTGGTACTCACTAATTTGATGGTTATTTTTGGCTCATTGTGTTTGATGTCAGGCTTTAATAATGGCGGAGGAGAGTTTAGAGAGTATGTTTGGCCTGTAATGGCGTTGTTTGCAGTAGCTTTGATTTTGACTTTGATAAATTTCATTATGACTGTTGCAAACAGAACTACAAAAGAGATTTATATTTCTAATTGGTATATTGTTTGCGCACTAATATTCACCATTATTGTTGCGCTGACTGCATATTTGCCATTTTGGCAAGATGGCGTAAGTGAAACTATTGTGCAGGGTTATTTTATGCACTCGGGCGTGGGAATGTGGTTTACACTTTATACGCTGGGTTTGTTGTATTATTTTATTCCTCAACAAATCAATAGACCTATTTATGCGTATAGTTTGGGTATTTTGGCTTTTTGGGCGCAAATTATCTTTTATACTATTATTGGGACGCATCATTTTGTGTTTGCGCCTATTGCGTGGTGGTTGCAAACGGTGGCTATTGTAGGTAGCGCAGGTATGATAATCCCTGTTTTTGCAGGTACAATCAACTTTATCATTACTTTCAGAGGACAATGGAACAAAGTTACAAATAGTTATACTTTGCCGTTTTTCTTGGTGGCGGTGATTTATTATTTCATTGTTTCTATGCAGGGAACAGCGCAAGCCTTCAAATTTACTAATTTGATTTGGCATTTTACTGATTTTACGGTGGCACACTCGCATCTTGGCTTTTATGGTATTATTACCTTTGCTTTGTGGGGCGCAATTTATGCTATTGTTCCACGTTTGACAGGACAAGAACCGCCCCAGCATCTTGTAGGAGTACATTTTTGGGTAGCTTTTATAGGACTTTTATTTTATGCTATTCCGTTGTCTATTGGTGCAACACTAAAAGGCTTGATGTGGATGGAAGGCAAACCATTTATTGATAGTGTGGTGCTAAT
>JANYGM010000311.1 GCA_025362415.1 bacterium | reverse complement strand
GTTAGAAATTTTACAAATATTTAAACATATAGAATGAAAAAAGTCCTTCAAAAAACCTAAATTAGGCTATTTTGAAGGACTTTTCTTATAAAAAAATCTACTAAACTATTTTTTGGCAATAGTTTTCTTTGTTGTTGTTGCTTTGCTTTCAGGTTTTTCTGCAGTTTTTGCAACTGGTTTAACTACTGCTTTTGTAGTTGCTTTGGCTACTGTTTCTACTTTTTTGAGTGTTTCTTTTTCAGTTTTTTCAGCAGTTTTTTTGGCAAGATTTTGTTCCAAACCTCTCACTTTCACACGCAACTCGTGGATAGTGGCAGAGAGTTCGTCCAAATCTGTACGAGAAGCTAGTGGCAAATGTTTGAGTGTTTTCTCCATTTGTGTTTCCATTAGTTTGCTAATAGTAGTGCTTACTTGTAGCATTTTGCCTTGTTCTACAGAAAAATCCTTGCCTTGATACAACGCAATTAAATCAGCTTCTGTGACGTTCAACCAACTCTGAAAAAAGTCATCAAAAGTAATAGTTTCTCCTTTTGCCATTCTGTCTGCTACTTTTTGTGTCGTAACCTGCATACTTTTTTCTAGTATTTGGTTAGTCATTTCTTGGATTTTAGACGAATGAATGTAATATTGTGAATATTCATCTTGCAAAGCAATCACCGCCTCAAACATTTCTTTTTCGTTACTTGCAGGCAAACCAACCATTAAAGGTTTAAATACTTTTTGCATTTTCAAAAGTGCATCATAACCTGTTTCTTTGCCTTTATCTGCTTCCTTAGTCATTTTGCTTTTCATTTCTAGCATCATTTGCTCCATAAATGGAGAACTTGTCATCTTTTTGATTTCACCAAAAAGCGTATTACCCATTTGCGACAGTTGGTCAATAGTGCCACCTGCTGCATTAGGAGATATATTTCCCATTAGTTGCGTGATGGTTTTGTTGATGTCAAGCGTATTAAAACCGCTCATCATACTTGTCATATCAGGCTTAAAATTATTTGCCATAATATTTTGTTGTACCATTGGGAAAAACTGCTCCATCTGACCATAAACGCCATTATTTTTGGTAAGTCCTTGCATCAAATTACCAATCATATTGGCATTATTTGTTTGCGTGAGCTGTGTCATCATTTGCATATAAAGTTTTTCAAACTGCTCCTTCATATTGGTAGGTGCAGGCGTGAAGGCTTTTTGCAAAAGTTCTGTCCATTGTTGCGCCATTACGGTTTGTTGTTGCAAAAAAGACTGCATCATCTCTCCTGCTTGTTCTATTGGTGTTTTCTCAACTGGTACAGGTTTTTTCTGACCAAAAAAATCTTGGTAAAGTTTTTCAGTTTTACCAAAAACATCTTGTATAGGATTTGTATTTGCCTGATTTTTAGGCGTGAGCATATCCGTTATTGCCTGCTGTTGCGTTTTTAGCAAGTCTGTAAAAAAGTTATTGTTCATTTGTGTAGAAGTTTGGTTTAGAGAAGTTTAGAAAGATTAACTAAGCAAAATATTGATGCAAAAGTAAGTTTTTTTGTTTAGAAATTACTAATTTTTTACTAATTTTAGTAAAAATATTGTATATTTATGTAAAAATATTTCTTATTTTAACTAAAGAATAAAAAATCATAATACTTTTTTTACATTCTTACCTCTTAATTCGTACTTCTTTCTAATGCTCAACACAGACAAAAATACACTTTTTATTAAGCAAAAAGCCTTAGAATTGGGTTTTGATTTTTGTGGTATTGCTAAGGCTGATTTTTTGGAAGAAGAAGCACCACGACTAGAAAACTGGCTCAAAAACAATATGCAAGGGCAAATGAGTTATATGGCAAACCATTTTGACAAACGCCTAAATCCTACACTTTTGGTAGAAGGTGCAAAATCTGTAGTATCTTTGCTGTTTAATTATTTCCCTGAAACAGATTTTAATAAAAGTTACAATAAAGAGAATAATAAAGAAAATCAACAAGAAAAATTAGAAGAAAAATCTTTCAAAATCTCTAAATATGCCTACGGTGAAGATTATCATTTTGTGGTAAAAGAACGCCTAAAACTTCTTTTGGAAGGTATCAGGCAAGAAATTGGAGAGGTAGAAGGTCGTGCTTTTGTGGATTCTGCGCCTGTAATGGACAAAGTTTGGGCAAAAAAAAGTGGTGCAGGTTGGATAGGCAAAAATAGCAATCTTATCAACAAAAATAAAGGTAGTTTTTTTTTATTGCAGAGCTAATTATTGACCTAAAACTGGATTATGATGCTCCTACGAAAGATTATTGTGGCACTTGCACTCGTTGTATTGATGCCTGCCCTACCTCTGCTATTGTTGCGCCATACGTGGTTGATGGAAGTCGTTGTATTTCGTATTTTACCATAGAACTCAAAGAGCAAATACCTAAAAATATGGCTGGTACGTTTGATAATTGGGTTTTTGGCTGTGATATTTGTCAAGATGTTTGTCCTTGGAACAGGTTTTCTACGCCACACAAAACATCTGAATTTGCTCCAAATGATGATTTCACACAACTAATGACAAATTCAGACAAAAAAGAGTGGTTAGAAATTACAGACGAAACATTTAAAAAAGTATTCAAAAAATCAGCCCTAAAAAGAACAAAATTAGAAGGTTTAAAAAGAAATATAGCCTTTGCAGACGAAACATAAATAAATAAACAGGACTTATACACAAACACCTAAACCACCTCATTCCTCCTTCAAATGAGTGATTAGGGTAGTTTTTTAACGCTTGATTTATCTGACACAGATGCACAGATAAAATATATTTTTCTATTCATATATGTATTTGCGGTAACTGACAAAATAATTTTTTATATAATAATAGTTACAAAAATAAATAAAATACAATAATTTTTACATCAAAAGCCACTCAAATTTGAGTGGCTTTTGATGTAAAAATAATAAACCATAATGATTATTCTTCTTTGATAAGACGTTTCAAAACTCTTCCTTTTGAAGTTTCAACCTCCAACAAATAAATGCCATTAGCAAATTTTCCTAAAGAAATAGTGATAAGAGAAACATTTTGTTTTATTTCAGAAGAATAAATTTGCTTTCCTTGCGCATCATACACTCGTACAAGTGCTTTTTCTACATTCAAACTTGAAAAATCAACCCTAAAATCCTTATTACTAGGATTTGGAGATACTTTTACCTTATTATCTAACTGATTATCCACATTTGTCGTAGGATTTGAAGCAATCACAATGCTTATAACTCTCGTAATAGCTGTGCAACTTGTTGGCGTTGTTTGCTTTGCACTAATAGTATAACTTGTTGTATTTGCTACACCTGTAAGCACACTAGCAGAAATAATACCCGTATTTGCATCTAAAACCAAACCATTTGTAAGTGCAGGCATAATAGTGTAATTTATTATTGCTGCAGGGCTTGCCGTTACTGTTCCTACAAAATTATAAGTATTACCAATCACGCCAGCAGGGACAACATTTGTGCCAGCAGAAAGCCCAGAACAAGGATTTGCACCAATCACAATATTTACCAGTCTATTGTTAGGTGGACAACCTGTTGGTGTTGCTTGTGTTGCCGTAATGGTATAACTTGTAGTATTTGCTATGCCTGTAAGTGTAGTAGCAGAAATAATACCAGTATTTGCGTCTAAAACCAAACCGTTTGTAAGTGGAGGAGAAACTGTGTAATTAATTGCTGTTGTTGGGCTTGCAGTTACCGTTCCCACAAAATTATAAGCACTACCAATAACACCACTTGGAATGGTATTTGTGCCAGCAGAAAGCCCAGAACAAGAACTTACACCAGTAATATTGATAGTATAATCTTCTACTTCTCCATAACTAGAAGGAGCTATACCACAAGCAGGGGATATTGGAAACGGTGCAACTCCACCACCTTCATTCAGCACTACACGCATACGAGTGTTGCCAGTAAGTGCGGTACTTGGTATCAAAATATTAGCCGTTTGCATTGGTAAAAGTGCTGTCGTAAGTGCGGTACTAGAAAAAACTAACTCCCCTGCATCAGTAAGAATACCATTTTGGTTATAATCAATATAAACGGCAAAAAGTCCTTCATAAAATATAGATGTAGAAGCAATTTGAGATAGTGATAATGCTATTGTTGTGTTTTGTGCCACATTTGGCGCAGGAATTGTCGTAAAATTACTATACGCATTGACGGCGGTAGCGTTATTTGTCACAGGCGTTGCAATACCATTATTTAGTGAGCCAAAAGTTACGTTTCCAATGTCAGTATCTGCGCCATTGCTCACAGCACCAATACAATAACAACCCGTTCCTGTCGCTAAACTTACTTGTACAGGCGTTGCGTTAGTGCTTGTTGTGGGGCTAGGCGTGCCACAAGAGATAACACAACGGTAAAAAGTAGTTGCTGTTAGCGTAGTTGTAAGCCTTGAATTTGTTGCAGCAGCAATATTTGTATAAGTTCCTGCAAATGTCGCAGAAGATTGCCATTGATAATTTAGTCCTGAAAAGTTATAAAAATTAGCCAAAGAAAGCGTAAATGAAGTACCTACACAAACAGATGAAACCGTTGTTAATGAAGCATTAGCAGTAGGAAGACCACTACAAGCCGTTCCAGCCACAATATTTACTATATAATCTTCTGCCTCACCAGAAGAAAAAGCTGTACACGCATCACCAGCAGCATTAGCATTTGGGTCTGACCTACTGCGCACACGCATTTTGGTTTGTCCTATTGTTGCACCAACAGGAATAAGAATATTAGCTATATTGTTTGTACCTGTCGTGCCTACTTGTGTCCATTCAGTTGCATCAAAAACGCCATTTACATTATAATCTATCCAAACAGAAACTACCGCAGAGGAGCTTGTTACCACATTTATAGGATAACTTACGCCCGTACCCAAACTTGTAGTAACGGCATTAGGAAAAATAGTATAATAAGGGGCTGCACAAGTCGCAGACGTATTATTGATAGTTCCGAGCGTAACATTATTGATACAAGCCGCTGGCACAAAAGTAGTTTGTGGATAGCAATAACAGTTAGTAGCTGCACCCATAGGCACAAGTACGTCTGCAATTATAGCATTTGGGCTACCTATACACGACACTAGACAACGGTAAGCAGTTGCTGTGGTTTGTGTAGCTGCGTAAATGGCTGAATTTCCATTTGTTGCTACATTTGTGTAAGTTCCTGTAAGTGTTGGAGAAGATTGCCATTGATAAGTAATCCCTGAGAAAGGATAAAAAGTGCTTAAAGTAAGGTAAAATGGCGTGTTTGGGCAAGCTCCTGCCGCAGGTACAACAATAGAATTAGTCGCAGGTGTGCCAGAGCAAAAGGTTGGGCGTGTCCATGTGTAGGTAAGTCCAGATGCAGGTGCAATAAGTCCACCAGGTGCAGTAGCACTCTGCAAATCAATGGTAGAAGTGCTTGTTACCCCAATGGCAGAGGCAGTCCAAGCTGTTGCACCTGTTCCCATTCTGTTGTTTACATTGAGTGGGGAGGCTGTCCCTTTTAGCCCTATTTGTGCCGTTCTTGTATCTATTGAGGTGCTAGACATTGTCATTGTGCCATAAGAAAATACAATGGTATTGCTTGTTTCGTTTAGTTTTATTTGGAAATTAAAATTATCTCCATAGGCATCAAAACGCCCCACGCCTTTCCATTGTACGGTCAAAGTGCGGCTTGGTGTCGTTCCTGTGGTGATATAACTGATTTCTCCACCATTTAAAAACGTTGCTTTTGAAATAGGACTTGTAGCAAGTGTTGCGTTTGATAATGTAAGTATATTTCCTGCAATGGCAACAATAGTTGTTCCTGTGGCAAAATTCGCTCCGACAACTCGCATACCAAGAGCAATTTGAGAACTTGCGCCTGTGCCTGTGCCAGATAACGTGTATATATTTGTGCCTGTAGTAGTTGCGCCTTCTGCCCGTATTCCGCCTGCCAAATCAATGCCCAAACCCGCTATGAGTTGTGCTGTGTTTATTCCTGTATTAGAAAGTGGCAAACCAAAACCTGCGGCTGCAAGTGCCGTTCCTGTCGTTGCGCCTAGTTTTATCCAACCATCAACGCCAATACTAAACCCATCATAAACGGTGCTCCCATACGTAAAATTAAAACCAATAGGAAAACAGTTGTAGGTGCCTTGCGTGAGTGTTCCGTTTACGCCAGCCGTAGAATTGAAGAAAAATTCACTGTCCCAAGCCTCTACAGCACTAGTGGGCAAAGACATTGAAGTACCCACAATTGGAGTGTAGGCACTTGTGGAAGAAGCAAAACTATAATTGCTTACTTGTGCGTTTGCGGTTTGGAGAGTGCCTAAGCTGATGTTAAGCAAAAACATCAAAAACAAAATGCTTGCGCCAAACGGATTTCTCCACGTTTGCGTTGTTGTGGTAGGTTTTTTCATAGAAAATTTTGGGGATATTAAGTTGAATAAGAACAAGTTAAAAAAAATAAAAAATCTTTAGCAAACTTACTCAATTATTTGTAAACTACAAATAGTATTTTTTAGTATAAATTAATTAAGAGAAAATAACTAACTTTGTGAAAGTGGAAATAGTGTAAAACTTGGTTTTACTAACTGATGTTATACAGAAATAATTTTGTTTTTTATGTATTTGTTGTAGAGATGTTGCTTGCAACGTCTGAACTAAACAAGAAATAAAAAGATTGTTCTTGAATGGGATTAAATACAATTTTTTACGTTAAGACATTGCTTGCAACGTCTCTACAAATATATCTGCGTAATAGAGTTTTTATTACTTGATAATCAAATGTTTAGCACAAATAAACATCAAAACCACCCCTAACCCCTCCTTAGGAAGGAGGGGAATTTTACTCCCCTCCTTTTTAAGGAGGGGCTGGGGGTGGTTTTTAGTGCCAATTTATTTGTGCTAAACATTTGATTATCAAGTAATAAAAACTCTAATATCAACTTATTATTTTCCTTCTTTTTTGATTTGTTCTTCTATTTTAGTAATTTTTTTATCCAAAAATACCACATAACCCAAAAATCCTAGCAAAATAGTTCCTAAAACTGCGACTACGACATATATTTTGCCATCTTGTGCCAAAACTTGTTCTGCTGCGTTATATTGTTGCGCTTGCAAACTCGTCAGAGAATTTGTAAGAAAAATAATCATTAAAAGAAAAGAAAACAGGTATTTTTTCATTTTTTTATCTTAATTTTATGGTTTAAAGTCTGATGCCATTGTTTGTGTCCTCACAAACGACAACTTTCTTGCAAATATAACTAAAATATAACCAAACTGAATGAAAAATGTTGTTCTTAACGGTCAAAAATTAACTATTTCAGAAGTAATTTCTGTTGCTTATCATTATCATCACGTAGAAATAGACAAAAATGCACTCAAAGCAGTCAGAAAAAGTCGTAATTATGTAGAAAAATTGGTGCAAAACCAAGAAGTTGTTTATGGTATTACTACTGGTTTTGGCTCAAATGCCTCAAAAGTCATTACAGATTATGAAGAAGCACGTTTGATGCAAAGAAATCTTTTACTTTCTCACGCTTGCGGTGTAGGCAAACCCTTTGAAACCCCTATTGTGCGTGCCATTATGCTTATTCGTCTGAATACACTTTTGGCAGGCTTTTCTGGTGCAAGAGAAGAAACTATTACACTTCTCAAAAATCTCATTAACGAAAAAATACACCCAATAATTCCCTCACAAGGCTCTGTGGGCGCAAGTGGCGACCTTTGTCCACTCTCACATATGGCACTCGTGCTGATAGGTGAAGGACTAGCAGAAGTTGGTGGAAAAATAATGGACGGAGAAAAAGCATTGATTATCAATAATTTACAAAAAATAGAACTCCAACACAAAGAAGGAATAGCATTGCTTAATGGCACAAGCGTAATGACAGCTTTGGGCGCAATAGGCGTATATGAGGGAGAAAAACTACTAGATTTGTGTGTTTTGTCGTCTTCTATGATGTTTGAGGCACTTTGTGCGAGAGAACAAGCATTTTTTCCACAAGTTCACGAGGTACGCAGGCACACAGGGCAACAAGAAATTGCTAAAAAAGTACGTCAAAACCTTGAAAAATCAACTTTTTTTGGAATAAAAGCCAAAGATATTTTAGCACACTTCCCTGAAAATCTTATCAAAAATCTGCCAAATGACAAAGATAATAACCAAAATGGTAGTCAAAATAATCTCCAACAACAAATAAAAGACCTTCAAAAAGGTAAGATTTTAAAGATTTCTGATGATATTTTTAGGTATCTTCCAAAAGAAGAAAATACGCCAAAATGGCTCACTTGGGCAACTATTTTGCGTTTTGCAGACAAAAAAATTACCCCACAAGATGCGTATTCTGTACGTTGCACCCCACAAGTAATGGGCGCAAGTCTGGCGGCAATAGAACATACCAAAAATGCCATTGAAAACGAACTTAATGCCGTTGTGGATAATCCTATTATTTTTGTGGAGGAAGATTTGGTACTTTCTGCAGGTAATTTTCACGGACAGCCTATTGCTTTGCCTTTGGATTATCTGAAACTTGCTTTTGCGGAAATAGGCAACCTCGCTGAACGTCAGATAAATAAACTTGTTGATGAAGCTACAAACGACTGTTTACCTGCTTTTTTGTCGGAAGATGAAAGTGGCATTATGTCAGCTCTGATGATACCCCAATACGCTGCTGCAAGTTTAGTTTCTGAAAATAAAGTGCTTGTACACCCTGCAAGTGCAGATTCTATCCCAACTTGTGCCAACCAAGAAGACCACGTAAGTATGGGAACTATTGGAGGCAGGCAAGCCCTAGAAATTTTGGAAAATGTACGCAAAATAGTAGCTATTTTGATGCTTACCGCCACACAAGCCATTGATATACGCACCAAACAACTCAAAAAAGCAAAAGTTGCAACACAAATGGGCAAAGAAACCAAAAAATTATATGATAAAATCAGAAAAAAAGTGTCTTTTGTTGATAAAGACAGGTTTTTATACGAAGATATAAAAATTCTTTTAGACGAATGGAAAGATTTTTGAGATGTGAAATAGAGTTTTTTTGTGTTGATTAGAAATGGAAAAACTTCTACTTCAAGTAAATAAAGAACTACTACTAATTTGGACTCGGCAAAAGTAGAGCTTAGGTGCTAAAAATGAACTTTTGAATAAGAGTTGGGAATTTATACTTATTTTAACTTATGTACTAAGATTTCCCTGCCTGCCACAAAGCCTTGTTCGTTAGTAAAAAGCATTGTAAAC
>JANYGM010000305.1 GCA_025362415.1 bacterium | reverse complement strand
CAAAACCACCCCTAACCCCTCCTTAGAAAGGAGGGGATTTTACTCCCCTCCTTCCTAAGGAGGGGCTGGGGGTGGTTTTTAGTGCCAATTTATTGTTAAATACTTGATAATCAAACTATAAAAACTCTATTGATTATCAATACTTTGTATTTATTTAAATACTTTAAATTCGTATTTCGTACCTCGTAATTCGTACTTAAACTACGCTTTTGGCAAAAGTGCTTTGCGTGAAAGTCGGTATTTACCTGTTTTCTTATCAACTTCTACCAGTTTTACAGTTATTTCCTCACCAATTTCAAGCACGCCGTCCATTGTTTCTAGGCGTTCCCATTTGATTTCAGAGATATGCAGCAAACCATCTTTTCCTTGCATAAACTCTACAAAAGCCCCAAATGGCTGAATAGACTTCACTTTTCCTGTGTAAGTTTCTCCTACTTCTGGAACAGCAACAATAGCTTTTACTCGTGCCAAAGCTCTTTCCAAAGAATCTCCGTTAGTTGCAGCCACCGTAACAAAACCAAAATCACCTTTTTCCTCAATATTAAGGGTTGCGCCTGTTGATTTTTGAATTTCTTGGATAATCTTGCCACCAGGTCCAATGATTGCTCCAATTTGACTAGAATCAATCTGAATGGTAACCAAACGTGGTGCGTGTGGCTTATAATTCTCACGAGGAGCAGCCAAAGCCTTTTTCATTTCACCCAAAATATGCAAACGTCCTTTACTTGCTTGTGCTAACGCTTCCGCCAACACTTGGAAAGAAAGACCATTTACTTTTATGTCCATTTGACAGGCTGTAATGCCTTTTTCTGTTCCTGTAACCTTAAAATCCATATCTCCCAAATGGTCTTCATCTCCCAAAATATCAGACAAAATTACATATTTGCCTGTTTTTTCGTCAGAAATCATACCCATTGCAATACCAGAAACAGGAGATTTTATTTTCACGCCTGCATCCATAAGTGCTAGTGTAGCTGCACAAACCGTAGCCATTGAAGATGAGCCATTTGACTCCAAAATATCAGAAACAATACGAATAACATAAGGATTATCTTCAGCAGAAGGCATTACCATTTTGATAGCACGCTCCGCCAAATTACCGTGTCCAACCTCTCTACGTGCAGTAGGACCATTTCTTTTTATTTCACCAGTAGAAAAACCAGGAAAATTATAATGCAACATAAATTTATCCTCACCACGTAGCAAAGCCCTATCAATGAGTTTTGCACTCAAAATAGTGGCAAGCGTAACAGTTGTAAGGGATTGTGTTTCTCCACGAGTGAAGACAGATGAGCCGTGAGTCATTGGTAAATAATCCACCTCACACCAAATATCACGGATTTGGTCAGGCAAACGCCCATCAAGGCGCAATTTTTCATCTAGGGCAAGGTTGCGGGCTGCATCACGTTGTAAGTCGTGAAAATATTTACCTATCAAAAATTTGTCGTAAGTGTGGTCAGCAGGCAAAGTAGCCATAAATTCATCTTCAACGCCTTTAAAACCTGCTTTTCTCAAATCTTTATTATTATTCAACTGACGAGCTACGGCATACATTTTTGTATAATACTCGTCTTGAAGTTTTTGTTTTAAATCTAAATCAGATTTTTCGTGACTATAAAGACGTTTTTCTGTCTTTCCAACCGCTTTTTCTAATTCTTTTTGCATAGTACAAAGTTTTTTAATCTCTACGTGTGCTACTGCAAGTGCTTCTAACATTTCAGCTTCAGAAATTTCTTTCATTTCACCTTCCACCATTACAATATTGTCGTAAGATGCGCCAACCATCATATCAATATCAGATTCAGCCATTTGTGAAGTTGTAGGATTAACAATATATTTGCCTCCCACACGTCCTACACGCACTTCTGCAATAGGTCCACCCACAAAAGGAATATCAGAAACCATCAAGGCGCAAGATGCTGCAAGTGCCGCCAAAGCATCAGGAACACCATCAAAATCAACAGAAATCAAATACACATTTATTTGTGTTTCTGCGTGATAATCATCAGGGAAAAGAGGGCGGATAACTCTATCCACCAAACGGCTTGTAAGTACTTCATAATCAGATAGTCTGCCTTCTCTGCGTTGAAAACTACCAGGAATTTTGCCTGCTGACGCAAATTTTTCTAAATAATCAACAGAAAGAGGGAAAAAATCAACATTTTCACCAGCTTTGTGTGCAGAAACCACCGTAGCGAGTAGCATAGTGTTTCCCATACGCACCACAACTGCGCCATCTGCTTGTTTGGCAAGTTTACCAGTTTCTACACTGATTTCACGTCCATCAGAAAGGGTTACTTTTTGAACTATTGGAATTGGAATATTCATAAAAAAGAACAGATTTTTGTGTTTTGAGCGTTTCTCAAAACGAATTTATATAGATATTTTAAATTGCTACAAAAGTAGTAATTTAATCCTAAATTTCTATTCTTATTTTCAAAAATCTTAAAACCTATTTAGAAGTACGAGGTAAGAGGTACAAAGTACAAAATATGAGGGACGAATTTAAAAATCAATTTTTTAAATTCGTCCCTCGTACCTTAAAATTCTGTAATTGTTTAGGTTAAATATTTAGAAATTGAAACAAATGTATTAAAATGTAGGGGCTGGGCTTGCCCCATAGCCGTCAGGCTAGTCTGGTTTACTTTCGTTTTGGCACTTGAAGTTTTTTGCCCCGTCAGCTAAAGCAGACGG
>JANYGM010000259.1 GCA_025362415.1 bacterium | reverse complement strand
ATTTACCCTTAGATAAGTTACAGTATTATTTTTTAGCATATTCGCTTATTTATCTTGTTTTCAACTGGCTGATATTGTGGCGTTTGTATCATTCTATCCTACATCTGGTACTAGCATTTGCACTTCTTGTGGTATTTTTATTTCATAATACTAATTATACCACTTATGAAATATTAGCAAGTGGTGCGCTGCTTTTTATCACTATTGCCATTATTTCTACTTTTTTGTCTTATACTACCTACAAATTAGTAAAAAGAGAACTTACAGCACGCATTATTATTCATCATTCTAACAAAAAACTGCAACAACAACAGCAGGAAATCCACACTAGAAATGAGCAACTTATCAGCAAAGAAGCTAATTTAAGGGCTATTGTTGAAAATAAAGATATTGCTATTTGGCAAATAAACCAAAACTATGAGCTTATTGAGTACAATCAGCTATTTAATAAGAGTTTCAAAAATCTTTTTGGAGTAGATTTGGTGCCAGGAATGAATATGGTTGATATAGTAAGCACAGAAAAATATAATACTGAATGGAAAGTTTTTTATGACAAAGCACTTTTAGGACAAACACCAAGACATATTACACTGTTTTTTTATCCACAAGAACAAAAAGAAGTTACTTTGGAAATTGTTTTTTATCCTATTTGGATAGATAAGCAAATAATAGGGGTGTCTGTTTTTGCCAAAAATATAACGCCACAACTAGAAATAGAAGAGAAAATCAGAACAAATGAAGAACTTTTATCTTCTATCAATCAAAATATAAAAGAAGGTATTTATAGGAGTTCTTCTGATGGAAAAATGATTTATGTTAATCTTTCTTTTGCCAAAATGTTTGGTTATGATACTGCAGAAGAGATTTTAACCTTAAATCCTATTGATTTTTATCATAATCCTACAGACAGACAAAAATTTTATGATAGCATAGACAAAAAAGAAACAACCCAAGAACTTTTTTTCAAACGTAAAGATGGTAGCACCTTTTGGGGCTTAGAAAGTGGTTCTATTGCCAAAAAAGAGAATGGTGTAATTATTTTTGATGGTGCTATTCGTGATATTTCTGAAAATAAAGAAGTGCGTAAGCAAATGGAGGAGCAAAACGAGGAACTTCTCAAAATCAATACAGAACTTGATAGGTTTGTTTATAGTGCCTCCCACGACCTAAAAGCTCCTTTGGCAAGTATTATGGGGCTTATTACTATCTCTAAGCTAGAAAATGACCCTATTGTTATTTCCCAGTATTTGGATATGATAAATACAAGTGTTCACAAACTTGACCGTTTTATCAAAGATATTATTTCGTATTCTCGTAATTCTCGTTTAGAATTAGAACATAATCTTATTGATTTTGAGCAACTTATTAGAGATACTTTTAATGATTTGGAGTATTTGGATAATGCTCGTAAAATTGACAAACGTATTTTTGTTGATATAAAAACGCCATTTTATACAGATTTATCTAGGCTAAGTGTGCTTATGAATAATCTTGTATCTAATGCCGTGATTTACAGTAATACTAATCAAGAAACACCATTTATTGAAATTCACGTATCCACACACGAAAATAATATTGTTATTGAGGTAAAAGATAATGGGCAAGGGATTCCTGAAGAGCATCAAAAAAATATTTTTAAGATGTTTTACCGTGCCTCACAAAATAGCAAAGGCTCTGGTTTGGGGCTTTATATTGTCAAAGAAACCATTGAAAAACTAAAAGGACGTATTTCTGTTCATTCAGAAATAGGTATTGGTAGCCTTTTTATGATAGAAATACCTAATTTAGGGGTACGAAGTTAGAGGTACGAAGTTTAAAGTACGAAGTACGAGGTTTGAAGTACGAAAAATATTACCTTGTATTTCGTACCTTAAAAGTTTTCAACCAAAATATACGAATAAATACCTAAATTTCGTTGTAAAAGTAATCATTTGATTATCAGATTTTTGTATTCATTCACAATTCACAATTTAAAATTCACAATTAAAATGAATATAGGTGATAAAGTTCGTATGTTATACGGAAAGGAAGAAGGCGTAATTACGGCTATTAAAGGGGATATTATTGAGGTTGCTATTGAAGATGGCTTTAGTATTCCTGTGATGAAACGTGAAATAGTGATTATTTCGCCAGAAGAAGCCAAGATTTTTGGAACAAAAAATCAGGCAAACCAAACAAATCAAACAAACCAAAAAGAAACTTCTGAAAGTATCAAAAGCGCACTAACTAATGCCAATTTTGCTCAAAAAGGCATTTTTTTAGCGTTTTTGCCTATCAACGACCAAAAATTGGTACTTTATCTTATCAATAATACTGATTGGGATTTGCCTTTTGTTGTGGCGAAAGAACGTAACCAAAACACTACTGGACTTGCCTCTGGCGCACTAAAAGCACGAAATACAATCATTATAGATGAGCCAACACTCAAAGATTTTGAGCAGTGGGACGTTTATATTTTCCAAATGATGTATTTTAAACAGGGATATTTTAATCTAAAAACGCCTATCAACAAAAAAGTGCGTTTTAGGGCTTCTAATTTCTTCAAAAGTTTGCAAATTGCGCCTATTTTGAGTAAAGAAGCCTATACTTTTCAGTTGGATAAAGATGAAAAACTAACCGAACTTATCCTTACAGAAACGCAAAATATTGCTCCTAATACACCAGAGGTTGCTAATAAAATTTCTGATAAAGAGGATAAATCAACTGAAAATATTACTACAAAACCTCTTGATATCACAGAAATAATAGAGAAAATGTTTGAAAAAAATAATTTTCAAACTATTATAAATGAAGCGGTTACAGATTTTTCTGTACCAAAATATGAAATTGATTTGCATATAGAAATCCTTACATCTGATTATGATTTGATGCGCAAAGATGAGATTTTAGCTTATCAGTTAGATGTTTTTGAGAAAAAACTAGAAAATGCACTTGCAGCAGGAATGAGTGAAATAATTTTTATTCACGGCATAGGAAACGGCATTTTGAAGTCAGAAATACATAAAAGAGCCAGTAAACACCCTAATATTGCTTTTTATGAAGAAGCGCAAAAAAGTAAATTTGGCTATGGTGCGACTTTTATCAAATTTAAGTAAATTGGTTCTACTAAGATTTATACGAACAAGTTTTTAAAGTCCCAGCGGGACGGCATATTTATAGAAAAACAAAACACGAAAAATGTATTTAGCCCCAGCGGGGCGGCACTAGCAAGGGCTAGTTTATTACTATAAATATCTCGCTCCGCTGGGGCTAAATACAAAATAATAATTTACAAAATAAGGTTTCCGTATAAATGTTAGTAGAACCAGTAAATTCTAATAAAATGAGCAACAAAAAAGCCTTTCAAAATTATTTTTGAAAGGCTTTTTTATTGTGTAGCAAGATTATGCTACAAATTTTGTTGTAAGCGTAATATCCACAGAACTTAACGCTTTTGAAATAGGACAGCCTATTTTTGCACCGTTGGCAAGTTCTATAAACTGTGTTTCATTCATTCCAGGTACTTTTCCTACCAAATCAAGGGAAATAGTCGTAATGCCAAAACCTCCTTCTACGGCATCTAAGGTCACATTTGCCTCTACGCTAAGTTCTTCAGCGACAAACCCTGCCTGCACAATAGCAAAACTCAATGCCATTGCAAAACAACCTGCGTGAGCTGATGCCAATAGTTCTTCTGGATTTGTGCCTAGCTCGCCCGTTTCATTCTGAAAACGGTTTTTAAAGCTGTACGGTGTGTTATCAAAGAATTTGTTGGGCGTATTAAGTGTGCCAGTTCCTTCTAATCCTGTGCCATTCCAAACGGCAGTAGCTTTTCTTTTAGTTGCCATAGTTTAATTTTATTAAATTATTTTGTTGTGATTAAAAATAATACCCTCACAAAAGTAATTTTTTTCGTTTACATTAGCAAGGAAAATAGAGGTATTTATGACAAGACCCAAAATTATTAAAATTATTAAATTAAAAAAAAGTAACTGTTTAGGTAGTTTAAAATTCGTAAAATAGGTCTGTACCGTAGTGCAACGAAGGTCTGACCTGTTTTTACGAATTTTAAGCTAGAATATGATTGGCAGTTACAAGTTTTTAATCTGGTCTGACCTTCATTGCAATACGGTACAGACCAAATTAAAAACTTGTAATTATTTACCTAAACAGTTACAAAAAAATATAATAGAGTTTTTATAGTTTGATTATCAAGTATTTAACAATAAATTGGTACTAAAAACCACCCCCAGCCCCTCCTTAGGAAGGAGGGGAGTTTTGTCCCCCTCCTTTTCAAGGAGGGGTTAGGGGTGGTTTTGATATTTGTTTG
>JANYGM010000254.1 GCA_025362415.1 bacterium | reverse complement strand
CCGTCTGTAATAGCTTGATAATCAGCAGGAAAATTCTGTGAAAAATCAAAATATTCAGAAATAAAAGTTTTTATTTCACGAGCAGTTTTTGTAATTAACACGCTTGTATTCACAATTTAAAATTTAAAATTCACAATAGAGTTTTTATTACTTGATAATCAAATGTTTAGCACAAATAAATATCAAAACCACCCCTAACCCCTCCTTGAAAAGGAGGGGAATCTTGCTCCCCTCCTTTCTAAGGAGGGGCTGGGGGTGGTTTTTAGTGCCAATTTATTGTTAAATACTTGATAATCAAACTATAAAAACTCTAATTAGTTTATGTTATGATTTGATAAAAAATGTATGCAATTGTCTAATTATCAAAACTTTGTATTCATTCATAATTCACAATTTAAAATTCACAATTACTTAATTATCAATATTTTGCGTTATGCTTTTAATTTCATAGTTCGTACTTTGCACCTCGTACCTCACTTTTTCCTCCTCTCTTAATTCCTCCAAAATCTCTAAACGGTTCTTTTGCGTTTTGAGTTTAAAGTACCAATCTAAAATAGTATAAGCAAACACTGCCAACAAAATTGTTACTCCTGCAAGATACACAGGCAGTTTTTCACGTTCTCCCAAAATAAAATAAGCCAGTCCAAAGCCATAAACAGGCTCTAAATTAACAGTAAGATTGATAGCAAAAACACTAAATTTTTTCATAAGTTTCACACTCATAGCATACGCATATACCGTACACACAAACGCCAAAATAGCAATGTAAAGCCAGTCAAAGCCTTTTAAGGCAAAATTAAGTGTTTGATTTGGAGCAAAGAAATACTGATAAATGGGTAAAAAAATAATTACAGCAAGCAATGCACCCAACATTTCATAGAACGTAATGGTATAATGGTTGTGTTTTTTGATGAGTTTTGAGTTGATAATGCTAAAAATAGTTCCAAAAATAGTGGCAATAATAGCCAAAAGCAAACCTTTCGTATAACTTATTTCTGTGGCAGAAACAAAATAAAGTCCTGCCACAATCACCACACCAAGTATAATTTCTAGCCAACTTATGCGCCTGCGAGAGATAATAGGGTCTAGCAAACTCGTCCAAAAAGATGATGTAGCCATTCCTATTAGGCATATTGACACGTTGGAGAGTTGCGCTGCGCCAAAGAAAAATATCCAATGCAAGGCAATAATTCCACCTGTGGCAAGGAATTTCCAAAGGTCTTTTTTATCTACTTTAAAGCTTTTTTTCTGAAAATAAAAGATAGCCCAAAGTCCAATGACAGCAAAAAGCGTTCTGTAAAAAACCAGTTCTACATACGGAATACTAACAATTCTGCCCAGAATTGCGGTAAATCCCCAAATAAAAACAATAAAATGTAGTTGTAAGTAATCTTTAAATGAAGGCAAAGTCATTGAATAAGTGAAAATTATAAGTTGATAATAGTCGTTTTTGGTAGTACTAGTAGGTATAACTTTCCAAAAGTTTTAAACTTTTGGAAAGTTGCAGAATGATATATTTCTTTTTTAGGTGAAAACAAAGTATCAATAATCATACCTAAAAAAATAATTTTAAATTTTGCAAAATTACTAAAATGCTTACGAATTACCAAATTTTAAAAAAATCTCTTTTTAGAAAGAATTTTGAAGGAAATTTTTGTATTTTTGTGTGTGATAATACAAAAAGTAAAGTCAATAATTTCTAATAAATTTTATGAAAAATAAAAAACGTTTCAGCAAAACTATAATTTTACCTATTTTAGCTATTTTGATAGCTATTTTTGGTACAGCTTATGTTTTTCAAGCACCACCCAAAGAGGTTGTAGTAGCTTTCTATAATATTGAAAATCTTTTTGATACAGAAGACGACCCCAATATCAATGATGAAGACTTTCTGCCAGAAAGTAAAAGTAAATGGACAAAAGAACGCTACAATGTCAAATTGGACAAACTTTCGGAGGTAATTGCCCAACTTGGAAGCACCAATGCACCTGATATTTTGGGACTTTGTGAGATAGAAAATAAAAAAGTCATTGAAGATTTGATTGCTATGCCAAAACTTGCACCAAAAAAATATGGTATTGTGCATTATGATTCTCCTGATGAGCGTGGTATTGATGTAGCACTTATTTATAAAAAAGATGTTTTCACTGTTCTTAATAGTAAAGCTATTAAAACTATTTTTCCTAATAATCCTACAGACCGCACACGTGATATTTTAATGGTTTCTGGCGTGATTGGTGGACGTGATACGCTTCATTTGTTTGTAGCGCACCTTCCCTCACGTAGAGGTGGGCAAGATGTGAGCGAAAGTAGCCGTATTTTTGTGGCTGAACAAATCCGTACAGAAGTTGATATTTTACAAAAAAAATCTCCAAAAGCGAATATTTTAATTATGGGAGATATGAATGACGAACCCAACAATAAAAGTATGAAAGATGCTTTAAAAGCTAAAAAAGAAACTAAATATATGAAAAATGGAGAACTTTTTAACGCAATGGGCGTTTTGAAAGACCAAGACAAAGGTAGCTACAAACACGACGGGAAATGGAATATGCTTGACCAAATCATTGTTTCTAAGGCTATGGCAGAGAAAAAATCAAAACTTTATTATGTGAAAAACTCTGCTCAAGTTTTTATGCCAGAATTTTTGCGAGAAAAAGAAGGCAAATTTAAAGGAAATCCGTTTCGTACTTATGCAGGCACAAAATATTTAGGTGGCTATAGCGACCACTTTTCTGTGTTTGTTAAGCTAAAAAGAAAATAGTTTTTTTTCAATTACGAATTATAGTTGTTTTTGCTACTGTACACTGTTTTAAAAAGGATTATGGTCTGTACCGTAATGCAATGAAGGTCAGACCATAACCCTTTTTAAAACTAACTTACTTTTTGTTATTAGTGGACTGACCTCCGTTCCACTACGGTACAGACCACTAATAACAAACAGTGTACGGCAGCAAAATAGTTGTTTGCATTTTATTTCCAAAAAAATCCTATATTTTTTAAATTTATAGGATTTTTTTATTTAAAAATGGTACTTTTGCACTCAATTATATAAAACCTTATCAAAATGCGCTATAACACTTTTCTCCTTAGTTTGTTACTAAGTTTATTACTCAATATTTTTGCATTTAATACTACCAACGCACAATCAAAACTAGAAGTCGTATTGGATAGTCTTAATATTATTACAGACGAAACTGTAGCTCGTGTGGATTTGCTTAATGAAGCTGCTTGGGAATACCGTAACGCCAACCCACTTATGGGCATAGAATACGGAAAAAAAGCACTCAAAATAGCTGAAAAAGTAGCTTATGGCAAAGGACTTAATAAAGCACTTAGTTATATTGGTGTAAATTATAAAAATGCAGGTGATTATACCAATGCGTTGGATTTTTTTGTGCAATCTTCTGAAAGTTCTCGTAAAAATCAAGATAAAGAAGCGGAAGGGCATTCTTACAATAATATTGGAGAAATCCAACGCATTCAAAAACAGTATAAAGATGCAGATATTTCTTTTCAAAAAGCACTAGAAGCAGGCACTGCAGCCAACGACCAGAAGCTTGTGGCATATGCACACAACAGTTTTGGGAAATTGTATAAAGATGAAGAAAAATACACAGAAGCACTTGCGAGCTTTGAAAAAGCCTTAGAAATACGTAAAAAAGTAAAAGATTTGAAAGCCGTTGCGTCCACAATTGAAGCTATTAGTAAGACTTATGAGGCAAAAGGAGATTTTGCAAAAGCCATAGAGTCTTATAATCAGGCGGTTAAATTTTCAAAAGAATTTCACGACTTGCGTGGGGAGATAACGGCAGAACTAGGCATTGCTCGTATCCTTTTTCAGACTAAAAAATACGACAAAGTAATTATAGCAACAGAAAATATAGTGGAAACTGCCAATAAAAATAAGCTAAAACCTGAAGAAAAAGATGCTTATGATTTGCTTTTTCGTACATACGAAAAAATGGGAAATATGGGTGAGGCATTTAAGTATCAAACCAAATTTATGAAACTCAAAGATGAGCTTTTTAATGAAAATAATGAGAAAAGTCGCTCTTTCTTAGAAAAATCTTATCAAGATGCTCAAAATAAAGCTAATATACAAGAAACAAATGCACAAAATGCAAAACTAAAAGACCAACAACGCATTACCTATATTGTGGGTGCGCTTGTGGCACTAGGGCTTATTATTTCTTCTGTTTTTTTGTATTTTCTTACAAGAAGTAACAAAGAAACGAAAAGAAAATCTAAAGATTTGGAACTTGCTTTTAATGAAATTGAGAAACAAAACAAGGAAAATAACGAGAATACACAATATGCTTCACGCATACAACACGCTATTTTGCCAAAAGAATTGGAAATTGATTTGGTTTTTATAGATAATTTTATTTTTTCAAAAGCTAAGAGTAAAATAGAAAGTAGTTTTTATTGGACACATCAGCGCAATGAAAAGGTTTATGTTTCTCTTGTAACCTGTACAGCGCAAGATATGGCAGGAGGCTTGCTTTCTATTGTGAGTAGTTTGTCCCTTAGAAAAGCCGTTATTGAGAAAAGTATTGCTAATGTTGATGAAATTTTGTTTGAGGTCAATCAAGATATGTTAAAAGTTTTGAAAGATAATAAAGATGGCATACAAATTGGTATTTTTATGGTGGATTTTGTAAAAAATGTAGTAGAAATAGCAGGTACAGGCGTTTATACGTTACTTATGGTTGATAACGAACAAAAAGATGTTACAGCAGGGCAGTTTCAGCTAGGCAACCAGTCATTAGAAAGTAATCCTTTTGCAAAAGCACAATACCCACTTACGGATAATATGCGTATTTATATGGCGTCTAAGCCAATACAAGAACTTTCTGGGCTTGTACAGCAAAATTATCAGCAACCAATGTATAAACAGAAATATGATTTGGATAAATTAGTTGCTAAAAGCAGTGAAGATATGTTGGTAATGGGGCTACGCTTGTATTAAATACGAGGTTTGAGGTACGAAATACGAGATATAAACGAATAAATCAAAATCAAAAATAAAATTCTAAAAAAAGCAATTTTTTGCGTAAATTTGCGTACTCTAAATTACCAAATAACTTAAACTTTTATATTCAAACTTCACATTCAGCCATTGAACGACTCATTAGTAATTATTCCAACTTATAACGAGATAGAAAACATTGAATCCATTATTAGGAAAGTCTTTTCTTTGCCAAAAAGTTTTGATATTCTTATTGTTGATGATGGCTCACCAGATGGTACAGGACAAAAAGTAGAAGATTTACAAAAAGAATTTTCTACTAATTTATTTTTGGAGAAAAGAACAGGCAAACTTGGCTTAGGAACGGCTTACATTCACGGATTTAGGTATGCACTCAATAAAAAATATGATTATATTTTTGAAATGGACGCAGATTTTTCTCATAATCCTGATGATTTGATACATTTGTATGATAGTTGCAAAAATGGTACGGAGTTAGCTATTGGCTCACGTTATGCCACAGGCGTAAACGTAGTGAACTGGCCAATGCATAGGGTTTTGATGTCATATTTTGCTAGTAAATATGTGGGCTTTGTAACAGGAATGCCCATTTCTGATACCACTGCGGGTTTTAAATGTTACAAAAGAAGAGTTTTGGAAATTATTAATTTAGATAATATTAAGTTCGTGGGTTATGCTTTTCAGATAGAAATGAAGTTTAAGACGTGGAAATATGGTTTTAGGGTTACGGAAGTACCTATTATTTTTACAGACCGCACCAAAGGCAAGTCTAAAATGTCCGCTAATATATTTAGAGAAGCCTTTTTTGGTGTTATCCAACTCAAATTAAGTAGCTGGAGAAAGAAAAAATGGTATAATCTTTAAGAATTACGAATTTTCAATTACGAATTATACTTTTAGAGTTCCTTTTAAGAGTTTGTTTGAGAGTGCTTTTTAATGTCTTTGTTGGTGTTTTAGCGTAGCAACACCAACAAAGAACTGAAATTTAAAATTCACAATTACTTAGAAGTTATTCTTTTTGCTTAAATTTCTCATAAAGTGCCTTTTGTTTGTCGTTTAAGAGGAGTTTTTTACCTTTGACAAAAGCAAGTTCTATTTTGCTGGTTTTCATATCCAAAATATCACCACCAGACACAATAAGTGTAGCCTCTTTTCCTACTTCTAATGTACCTACTTGCTTATCAATACCCAAAATACGAGCTGTATTAGCAGTTATCATTTTTAGGGCATCTTCTTTTGTAAGTCCGTAGGGCGCACCATAAGCCGCCGCAGAGCCAGCCACAAAAGGCAAATTACGGCTTCCCATTGCTTCCATATCACCTTCATAATTTAGTCCTACCAAAATACCTGCTTTTTGCAGCATTGCAGGGAGTTTATAAGCTAAATCAATATCATCATCAGCCCTATTTGGCAAACTATGTGGACGGTTTAGGAGAACTGGAATATTATTTTCTTTCAAATAATCAACAAGCATCCACGAGTCAGAGCCACCAATAAGAACAATTTTCTTAACCCCCATTTTCTTAGCAAAATCAATGGCTTCAACAATTTCTTTGCCTAAATCTGCGTGAATATACAAGTTTTTTGAACCATCAAAAAGTCCTTTCATAGCCTCAAAACGAAGATTTTTTGTATCTTGTGCGCTTTGAGGATTTTGAGAATAAGCCTTAGAAGTAATGAAAAATTCGTTTAGTTCATTGAGATTTTTCTCTCTATTTTTATTTTTTTCTACTGCGCCAAGCTGCCAATTATAACTAAAAAAACTCACCCAATTAAGATGAATACCATCATCAGCTTTGAGTGTGGCATCTTCCCAATTCCAGCCTTCTAGTTCCATCACAGACGAACTTCCAGAAATAATACCTCCTCGTGGCGTAGATTGCACCAACAAAACGCCATTATTACGGATTGTAGGCAACATTTCTGCATCAGTATTGTAGGCTATTTGCGCCCTAATATGCGGATTATAAGCCCCAACTTCATTAAAATCACGGGTGGCACGTATTGCATCAACTTCTGTAAGTCCGACAGTAGAAGAAGGCAAAATAAGACCAGGATAAACGTGTTTTCCGCTCATATCAATCACTTCTGCACCCGCAGGAGTAGAAATACTTGTGCCTATTTGCGTGATTTTGCCATTTTCAAAAATGATAGTAGCTTTTTCTAAAACTTGATTAGTAGCGTTTGCAGTGTGCAGTGTGGCATTTTGCAAAACAATTACTTTGGTTTGTTTTTTTGCAGGAAGTGGATTTTGTGCTGATACATTTTGTAAGTTCAAATTGAACAATATTACTAAAATGACAAAAAGATATTTCATAAGATAAAATTTAATAAGATAAAGATATTTCGTTTCAAATATAACGCTTTTTGAGAGAATTATTTAATTATGTGCCAAATAATAAGTTTTTTTTGTACTTTTGTTGCTGAATTATAAAAGAAATATTTAGACTTCCTGCGAAAGTCTTGGTATTTATTTTACACCCTAAGGGTAGGTTTCTAAAACTGCCTTTTAGGCAAGTTTTAGAAACCTACCCTTAGGGTGTAAAATACGCAAATAGCTTATTATATAGTATTTTTTTATAAATTAGACTTTCGCAGGAGGTCTTTTGTCTAAAACCCTGAAAGGGTTTAACAATCATAACCCCACGTAGAACGTGGGGAACGACAAAAAACTAATGAAAAGAAAAGAAATCTCTTATTTTTTGGCAGGAATAGCCCTTATTATTGCTCTAAACGTATTTGCAAGCAGTTTTATTTATAGAATAGATTTGACAGAAGACAAACGCTATACTATTCTTGATGCTACAAAAAAAACAATAGAAAACCTTGAAGATGAAGTAGTTATAAAAATTTATTTAGAAGGTGATGGTTTGCCAGCAGAATTTAAACGTATGCGCAATGCCATAGCACAAACCCTAGATGAGTTCAAAGTTTATGCAGGCGCAAACCTCAAATACCGCTTTATTGACCCAATGAAACTAGAAGAGGCACAAAAAGATTCCCTTTTTAAAGAACTTTCGCAAAAAGGTATCAAAGCAACCAATATCAAAGTAACAGAAGAAGGCAAAAAAGTAGAAAAACTTGTTTTCCCTGGTGCAATAATGTCTTATAAAGGCACAGAAAAAGCTATTTTATTGCTAAAAGGTGACCAAAAAGCAAGTGTCGCAAATCCTGCCCAAATCTTAAACCAATCCATAGAAAATCTAGAATATGAATTTGGTGCAGCTATCAAACAAATGACCTCAAAACAAAGCAAAAAAATAGGTTTTTTGTTTGGACACGGAGAACTGCAACTCCTGCAAGTGGCTGATACAGACCGTTCTTTACGTGAATCTTATCAAACTTTTAATGTTGATTTAACGAAAAGTAAAGATTTGTATGGTTTAGATGCTATTATTGTAGCAAAACCAACTGAAAGTTTTAGTGATGATGACAAGTATAAAATTGACCAATTCATTATGAGAGGTGGGAAAGCCCTGTTTTTTATTGATGCGTTAGATGTGAGAGAAGACAGTATCAGAAATAAAGATGGAGCAGTGGCGTTTCCTTACGAACACAAACTTACGGATATGTTTTTTCGTTATGGAGTGCGTTTTAATGATGATTTTATTGAAGATTTGAGTTGCGGACAACTTGCCCTTATTGTTGGAAATATGGGCGACAAGCCCCAAATGGAGCAAATGATGTGGAAACATTACCCACTTATTACGAGCTTTTTCCCACATCCAATAGTACGTAATTTAGATGCCTTATATACACGCTACGTAAGCACGCTAGATACTGTAAAAGCTGAAGGAATACGCAAAATACCGCTTGCAATGACTTCAAACGACACTAAAATAATGAAACCTATCATCAAAATTACTTACAATGATGCCAGAGAACAACCCAAATTAGAAGATTATAAAGCAGGTGCAAAAACTATTGCGTACTTGTTGGAAGGAAAATTTACGTCACTTTTCCGCAACCGTATCACGCCCACAGATGCACGTAGCAAGGATTTTGTGGAAAAAGGTGCAGAAACAAAAATACTTATTTGTTCTGATGGTGATATGATTAGAAATGAAGCAAATTACAAAAAAGGAGCTTATATGCCACTTGGTTTTGACAAAAATACAGGTGTTACTTTTGCTAACAAAAAGTTCATTCTGAATGCGGTGGACTATCTTTTAGATGACAAAGGAATTATTCTTGCTAGAAATAAAGAGATAAAAATGCGTCCATTAGATAAAAATAAACTCCAAAATGAGCGCACCAAATGGCAATTTATCAATATGGTTGTGCCTGTTTTGGTAGTCGTGGTTTTTGGATTGCTTTTTGGTTATTGGAGAAAAAGAAAATATGGAAAATCATAATTTGATACTTTTAGTTCTTAAGAACGGTGATTAATAACTTAATTATCAACACTTTATATTTGTAGTTTATACTCTTATTTCGTACCTCTTACTTTAGAAACAACAGCAGAAGTCAGGGAATTTATAGCAAAAAAGGGAGAAATTCATTATTTTTTTACATTTAGATTAAACTATTTTGTTTTTTTTTATCAAAATGCAAATGTATTTTCGTATTTTCGCAAAAATTTAAACACAAATTTAATGAAACAATTATTTAAAACAATAACACTTTTTGTTGTTCTTTCAATCAATAGCAATGTTTTTGCGCAAACACAAGAGCAAAAAGCACAAGATATTTTGGTACGAGTAGAACAGAAATTTAAGGAAACTTCTGCACTCAAAGCCAAATTTAGCTATGAAATCAGCAACCCTGCCAACAAAATACAAGATGCCGTAAAAGGAGAATTTGTAATGAAAAAAAATAAGTTCCGCCTAAAACTTACCAAACTTGTCAATACGAAAGAAGTAACAGACCAAGAAGTTATCAACAACGGAAAGACTGTTTGGACGTATTTGAAGGAGTCAAACGAAGTAAATATCTCTGATTATACACCAGAAGACAGCGAAATTACGCCTGATAAAGTCTTTACTTTATACAAAAAAGACTATAAATATGCGTTGATAGAAGAAGTAACAGAGGGAAAGAAAACGTATCAAATCATTGATTTACAACCAATTGATAAGAATAAAAAGCATTTCAAAATCCGCCTAAAAATCAATAAAGCTACTCATAGTGTGAAAAGTTGGGAAATTTTTGAGAAAAATCAAAACCGTTTTAAATATACTATTTCAGAGATAGCTTACCAAATAGAAGTAGGGGATAATTATTTTAACTTCAACAAATCTTCTTATCCTGGCGTGGTAGAAAATGATATGAGATAATTTTTTGAGATACGAGGTTTGAAGTTTGAGGTACGAGGTTTGAAGTACGAAGTACGAAGTACGAAATTTATTTATGATAAAAAACGTATTTCGTATTTTGTATTTCGTATTTTGTATTTTGTATTTTGTATTTTGTATTTTGTATTTTGTATTTTATATTTTAAAATTAATTAAGAA